>NZ_BAAAXG010000008.1 GCF_039535475.1 Streptomyces showdoensis
TGCTCACCGCCAGAGGCTCGTCAGCAGCCATGGCTAGCGTTGCCGGAGCCGCTACACCAAGAATGATTCCGCCTGAAATAGCCGCCGTAATCAGTCGCTTACGCATGGAGATCTCCAAATCGAATTGAATTCTATGAATAAAAGACATGACGCCTCGTCAGATTGCTGAGCAGATCCTGAGAAATTTGACATACTGCACGCGGATTCCGCGGATCCGGCCAACCGATTCCCCTCTGACGTCCGGGCGTCGCCCGTAGCCCGGCACCCAGGAAGCCTCAGGACTTCGTCTGCCTTCCGAGCCGGGAGAGCCTGACCGCCTGTGGTGCTCCGCGGCGGCCGGACCAGAGACCCCCACGCTGCACCACGCGTCGCTGGGGCAGGCCATTTTTGAGAACCCCGGGTGGCCGTCACGAAAGCCGCGAGGCCGGTGTCGAGTTGACAAGGCCGACGCGTACCCATCTGGTCCGGGGTGATGGACCGAAAGGCCAGCCGGTGCGCCGGGGGTGGTGGCGCGGGAAGGTGCGAGGCGTTCCGTGCCCCTACTCTTTCCCGGCCGGCCATCTCCTTCTAGGAGCCGTACGGCTATGACGTCATCAACTGGCCTTATGAGCAGACAGCAAACAGCAGGCAGCAGGCGCGTGAGCCGAGGCTCTGCACTGTTTAGGGGTCGGCGAGGCCATTGCCTGGCTGCATGTCCAGCGCAGGCCGTCTCTCTGCATCCACCTGAACGACGAGCGTGAGTACCCCGAGGTGATGGTTAAACACGATCTCGTCTCAATGACGACCGTATGGGTGCCCATCGCCCTGCCCGACGACTGGACTGCAACCCATCGAGGCCTGCTAGGCAGTATCTTCAAATGATCTTGCCTGGTGGATCATGGTGTTGTGATACGTCGCCATGAACTGTCGGATGCTGAGTGGGAGTTCGTCCGGCCGTTGCTGCCCGAGTCGTTGAGGGGGCGGAAGCGGCTGGACGACCGCCGGGTGCTGAACGGGATCGTGTGGAAGTTCCGGACCGGGACGGCCTGGCGGGATGTGCCTGAGCGTTACGGTCCGTGGGCCACGCTGCATACGCGTTTTCGCAGGTGGGCGGCGGACGGCACGTTCGACCGGATGCTGCGGGCCGCCCAGGCGAAGGCGGACGCGGCAGGCGACGTGGAGTGGCTGGTGTCGGTCGACTCGACCGTCGTCCGCGCTCATCGGCATGCGGCCGGGGCCCGAAAAGGGGGCTCCGCAACCCGGCCCTCGGCCGGTCCAGAGGCGGTCTGACCAGCAAGATCCACCTGGCCTGTGACGGCCGGGGCCGCCCGCTCGCCTTTCTGGTCACGGGCGGCAACACCAACGACTGCGCCCGGTTCACCGCCGTGATGGACCAGATACGGGTGCCCCGGACTGGCCCGGGACGACCCCGGACCCGGCCCGATCACGTCCTGGGCGACAAGGGCTACAGCTCGAAAGCGATCCGCGCCTGGCTGCGGCGCCGCGGCATCCCGCACACGATTCCCGAGCGTGCCGACCAGGTCCGCAACCGGGTCCGGCGAGGCAGCCGCGGAGGCCGCCCGCCGGCCTTCGACCGCGAGGCATACAAGCACCGCAACGTCGTGGAACGCTGCTTCAACCGCTTGAAACAGTGGCGCGGCATCGCCACCCGCTACGACAAGACCGCCCAGTCCTACGAAGCAGCCGTCACCCTCGCATCACTCCTGATGTGGGCGTGACATTTGACGACAGAACCTAGCGCGGCTCTGCGCGGTCATCTGCTCCCCGCGCACGCGGGGATGGCCCCGTCCTTCCAGAGGGCATCCGCCATCCAGGTAGGACCCGCCCTCAGCGACCGCGGACGTGCCAAGGCCGTGGCGGAAGGGCGTATCCCCTCGTACGCCATCATCAAGATCCCCCTCGCGCAGGTCTCCTCCACGCCCCTCAACCCGCGCCGGAACTTCGGGAGCCCGGAAGAGCAGGCGCGCTTCGGCGAGGAACTCCGCCAGGCACAGCTCGCAGCCTGCGTTGTCGTGACCCGGGCCGCGTACCTGTCCCTGTGGCCCGACCACGCAGCGCAGATCGGCGACGCTGAGTACGTTCTCGTCAACGGTGAGCGCCGCTTCCGCAGCGCCATGCACGTCGAGCTGCCCACCCTCGACTTCGTCATCCGGGACGAGTTCGCGGACAGCCGGGAGGAGTTCCTCAACCGGCTGCTCAAGGAGAACCTGGACCGCGCCGACTTCGACCCCGTCGAGCGCGCCACCGGCGTCCAGCAGCTGGTCGACGTATGCGCCGAGAAGAGCGGCGGGCACGGAGCCCAGGCCCGCGCGGCCGAGCAGCTCGGGAAGTCGCGAGCGTGGATTACCAACCAGCTCGGCCTGCTCGCCCTGCCGGCGGAGGTCCGTGCATCCGTCAGCACCGGAGAGACCTCGGCCAGGGACGCGGTCGGGATGGCCCGGCGCCTCAAAGCCCCCCACCGCGCCTTCTGCTGAAGAGCTCTTCCAGCTCCTCGCAGCCCACAAGGCGGAGGAGGCCAGAGCCAAGGCGCAGAAGAGGGCGATGCTGGAGTCAGCCGCCGCGACGGGGTTGTTGACCGCGGTCAACAACCCCGTCGCGGCGGGGCGAGGAGTCGACCCCCCAGTCCGAGGCTCGGCCCGATCCCCTGCCTGGCGGGGCGGAAGTGTTGACCGCGGTTAACAACTCCGTGCCGCCAGGACGTACCGCCGCGCAGACCGAACAACCCACGGATCCGGACAAGTACCTCGGTCCCGCACCCGATCCCCGAGTCAGCCATGCGCCTGCGCCAGCACCTCGGCGCCACCCCGCAGGAGCAGGCCGACAACATCGTCCAGGCCCTCTCTGCCGAGGAGCTTGAAGCGCTGATTGAGGAGCTTCACAGCAGGATCTGACCCCTCACGGGACAGGAAGCCGGGTCGACAAAGGACCCGGCTTCCTGCGTTCCAACTCAAGGTTTTGCCGGGCAGGGTCCCAGCCAAGCGGATGCCGGAGACGCCGTGGACGCGCTCGGCGAGACAACGGCCCGACCTGTCGGGGGGGGGCTGGCAGGTCTGACAGCAGAGCCCACAGGGGAGAGGTACCTGCAGCCCACACGTTCAAAAGGGCGCGGTCGACCAAGTGCAGGCGCTGGCTGCGGGCGAACTTGACCGCAGGCGCGGTGATCCTGCCGTTGGTGACGAGGACGACGACATCACCCCCGTGGACAGGCGGCCGGTCCCGTTGAGGACATGGAGGTCCGGCGTGCCGACTGCGGCTCCTGCCGCTCCGTCGCGGCGGTGCTTGCACTGAATGACCCAGCGCCGGCCCACCGGGTCGGTGCCCTTGACGTCCGCGCCGTTGTCGCCAGCGCCACCCACGCGGACGGCATCGCGGGCGCCATCGCGGCGCATCAGGTCCCGCACGGCTTCCTCGAACTCGGTGTGATGGAGGCCGTCCAGGAATCGGATGTCCCAGCCTTCCGGCCGACGGCGCCGTCCGGCCCAGGTCGAGAAGCCGCACCGTACGGCCTTGACGAGGAGCAGGATGAGCACCCCGGCAACGAGGGCCGCGGCGGCGACCACGGCAATGCCGGAGCCGTGGAGCTCCAGCCACTGCCGAGCCTGCGGAACGAAGACGGACATAAGCGCGGCCGCCGCCAGGAGGCCGGCCGCGTCCTTGCCCTGGCCTCCCTTCCTTCGGCGCACCGTTCGGCGCCCTCGTCCTGGTCGTCGCGGAGCAGCGGTGCGCGTCGGGTACCGGCGTCCGGTCATGGCTGGCCTTCCTCGAACGGGGTACGGCGCGCGGGCCCCGGAGGCGCCGGTGAGCGAGCGGCCGCCTCCCACCGGCGGTGGGAGTCTGCAACCAGCCTCCTCAGAGCGGCTTGCCCAAAAGCTTGCCCGCCTCCCGAACAGACGCAGCGGGAGGCTTGCCCAACGAGGAGCACTGCGATGGGTTCAGTCGGCCGGATCCGCGCGCAGGTGTCGCTGCGGCGCCAGGACACCCATTTGCCGCAATCGGCGGCCCCTCCAAGGATCGGAAACGCCATGAGGAGCCGTCTACGGGCCTCCCAGGTGATCAAAGGTCGATCCACACCGGGCACACCGAGTTCGTCGCGCGTAGGGCCCATTCTGGGCGTCGCTTTTCAACTCTGATTGCCGAATTTGTCAGATTGGGTCTCCGGGCCGGGTCATCTTGCCTTGGGCTCCCCAATTGGGGAGCTGCGGCGTGGTCCGCTACGACCAGCGCATGCCGAGGGCCGACAGCTCCTCGACCCGCTGCACCGACAGCTTTTCGGCCTTGACGCGCTGCTGGCTGATCCAGGCACCGAGCCGCACCGCTTCACCATCGACCTCTTCGGTGTGACTGCGCGGTACGTCGAGGTTGCCGACTCGGTCGCGGAACTGGGCAGCAGCCCGCAGGTTGTGCGCCCACATCTCCTCCCGGGTTCGCTTGGCGGGCGCGGGAGCCGGCGTGATGCCGAGCTCGGCGAGCAGCTCCTGCTGCTCGCCCGTCAGCTTCCCGAATCCCTGGCGCTGTGCGGCGGCCCAGCGCCCGAGGTCCTCGCCGTCCTGGACCGGGAGGCCGGGACTGGCCGGGAGCGCACGGCCGGCGTTCACGTGGCGCTGGGCGAGACGGAAGGACCGCTGCCAGTCGATGCTCCACTCCGGGCACCAGCCGGGGTCGATCTCCGCGAGGGCTGCACGGCGCTCCGGGGACAGAGGCGCCTTCGTCCTGCGGGCGGCCGCGCGCTGGTTCTTCAGCCACCGGCCGACGGGGTAGCCGTCGAGGTCCGCGTCCACGGGGGCGGCCAGGCCGACGCCGGATTCGGCGGCCCAGGCGGCGGCCGCGGCCAGGCCCTCGTCGAAGCGTGCGTCGAAGAGGCTCCAGAGGATGCCGAGCTTCTCCAGCTGCACGATCCGGGCACCGTCGAGATTGCCGGCCTTGTGGTGGCGGCGGCAGTCGGCGATCCAGATGCCGAGCGGGAAGCCGGCGGGAGACCAGTCGTCGGGGGTCCGGAAGCCGTACGGGACGCGGAGGTCGTCGTGTTCGGCCCGGTAGCGCTGGGCGGCCTGGAGGCCGCGGCGCCACTGGACCCGCTCGGCGTTGAGGACCCGTAGCTGGACGAAGCTGGCCAGCTGGTGCGCCTCACGGGGCTGCGAGAAACGCAGGAGCTCGCGGGCCGGGGCCGCTCACCGTGTCCTGGCCGTCGTCCGGGGCACCGTCACGGTCGGCGGGTTCCGGGGTGCGGCTGTCGGGGCGTGCAGAAGTCGGGTTGCCCGGGTTGGTGACCTGCTCGATGCGGGCGTCGTGGGCGCGCAGTGCAGCTAGGAGCTTGGCCAGGCCCGCGTACGCGGGGGAGGTGAGCAGCGACTCCGTGGTCTCGCCGGTGGCGAGGAAGGCTGGCACGAGGAGAGTGGCCATCTTGCCCTGCCCGGGGTGCATCCGCAGGGCGCGGCCGACGGCCTGGACCAGGTCCGGCATCGAGCCGCGGACGTCGCAGAAGATCACGCCCTCGCACTCCCGGGTGTCGATTATCTAGAGGTGGGGGAGAGCGTGAGTGACGTTTGTTCTGGTTTTTCGGAGAGCGTGCGCCTGACAGAGAGCGGGCCGAGCGAGCCACGCAGACTGACGGGTCGTCACGGGGCACGTAGGACTTTGTTCGCGCGTATCTGAGCCGAATGGGTCAAGTACTCGCTATGCGGGGTCGTGGGTACAGGTGAACAGCATCCGGGCTAAATCCTTCGAGGCCAACGACGCTTTGTGCGTAGTGCAGAGATACTTGCAGTCCGTCGATCCGCTCAAGGGGAGTGATGTCAGTGATATCGGGTAGCGATGCGCGGCAGTTGACGAAGAGTTTCTTCAGGTTAGGAAATATGTCAGGGACGAGGTGCAATTGCGCATCTGCGTCGAGGGGTGACAATTGCAGGTATGTCACGTGGGGTATGGGTGCGGCCTGCATGAGATCATACTCAGAAATGTAGAGTTCCGTCAGGTGCGGTAGGGAGGAGATTTCTCGCCACTCTGTAGGTGTGGGTGCTGAGTTGATTACCAATTCTTCCAGCTGCTGCCACTTGGAGACGCCTCGTAGGGGTGTATCGATCCAGCGGGCTAGGCGCAGTGCGGTCAGGTCCAGCGGTGCAGGCATCTCCTCCAGGCTGGTCCATGGCAGGCGGGCGTAGAGGGCAAGCTTCGTGAGTTCCGGCAGTGAAGCCAGAGCATCGAAGGAGACCCCGTTTGGAAACTGTAGGAGGCTCAGGCTTGATAGTGGGAGTCCGGCAAGGTCTTCAATGTGTGTGAGCTGTTCACACTCAGACAGGGTCAGTTCCTTCAAAGCGGGGAGTTGCCGGACAAATTTCAAGTCTGTCAGCACTTGGCCGGAATAGACGTTCAGCTCATGGGTGTGCTCGGGTGAGAGGTGTTCAATTATTTCTTCTGCGGTAAAGGCTTCTTGAAACGTGACATCGTAAATGGGGGCCAGTAGCCGCAGGGCGTTGCGCTGCTCATGAGTGTGTACGACTAGAGGTAGGCAGTCCCTGAAGGGGAGCAGGATGTCCCGTGCGTATGGGGCAGAATCGAAGTTCTTCCAGCCGTCGACGAGTTCGTAGGGTGCTGACTCATGAGCCAGTGACTGAGCGAAGCGGCTGAGGAAGGCGTAAGCATGGTCGCCGCCGATGGTGGCGGCAGTCTGGATGACGGGGCCTACTTCGTCATGTTCCAGGCCTTCGGGCCCCGGAAGCAGATCCAGGATGCCTGGCCCGAGCGCGGCCAGTGTCGTCGCCTCTTCCGGGGAGCGGGGAGGCATCAGGACACGCGCACGTTGTTCGACCAGTCTGCGGACCTCGGGTTCGATTTCGGTGGCGTACTGCAGGCTGGCGGCAGCCAGGAGGTGGAGTCTGCCCCTGTGCTCGCCCTCGGCATCACCGCGTTCGACGAGGCGGCGGAGTAGATCAGCGCTTTCGGCTGGGCGGGCGTGGGCGACGGCCATGCGCAGGACGTCTTCCCACTGGTCGTCGTGTGCGTTGTTGACCAGCAGGGGAAAGTCGTGGGCTTCGATGGCGGCTTTGGCCCCGAGGTAGTCCTGGAAAGTGCGGTGGACGAAGTCGACGGTGTCCATGGTGGGCTGGCGCAGGAGCCCGCTGCGGCCGACCAGGTGGGTCAGGACCTGGTCGGCTGTGCCCTGCTCGGCCACAGTCGGCATGGCCGGCAGCGCGTCGTCGACCAGGGCCATCGCGGTGGTCCGTTCCATCTCGGTCTGGCGGTTGCGGATGAGCCAGTAGGCCAGACGCTGCAGTAGCTGGACGCTCTGGTGTTCGGTGAGCTGAATGCCTTCCGGGACATCAATGCTGCGTTCAAGGTCACGGCGCACCAGCAGCATCGACAGTGCTGCCTCGTACAACTCCATGCGGCTGTGGGGCAGGTGGCCGCGGCGGTCCCGATGCAGCGCGCAGATCAACGCACACATCAGGGGTGTGCTGGACAACTGCGCCAGGTCACGCTGAGCACGCACTGTCACCTGGAGCGCTGCTTCGAGAGCATTCAGCTGTGACCGTTCGGCGTCGGTTGCTGCGCTGTGCCGGGCGGCGGTATGCCACCGGCCGACGAAGACTCCGATGTCAGCGGTACTCATAGGCCGTACTGACAGTTCGGTGAAGCGCGACGAAGTCAGCCAGCCTTCTGGTACAGCGGACGGACGCGTGGTGACCACGAAGCGTGCGTCCCCGTAGGCCGCCAAGAGCCGCTCGAGCCAGTCCCGGGTGGCCCCTCGCTGCTCTTGAGGAACCTCGTCGATGCCGTCGACCAGGACGAGTGCCTCCCCCCTGGCGAGTACGGCATCGGCCCAGCCTTCAGGTTGTGAGGCGGCCAAGGGGGTGCCGACCGCAGAGAGGAAATCGTGTGGCTCCGGAAGGGGTCCACGCCTCACCAGCGTCCGCAGCGGCAGGATGAACGGAATCCGCCCCCTCCAGTCCGCCAGTTCTTCCGGCAGTTCATCGCGCGCCGTGGCGACAGCCAGCCACTGCAGCAGCGTTGTCTTTCCGCTGCCAGCGAGCCCTCGCAGAAGAACGCGTCGGCAGTCGGCCAACGCGTGCTCGGCACGCTTCACCACGACGGATGGCCGGTTCGATTCCTCACTGCCTGCAGGCCAGTCTTCCGGCCGCTCCGCCAGTTCCAAGCTCAAGTACGCCGCGTCCAGCGGCCAGCGCGCACGTTCCGGCCGGCTCAGGTCCAGCCCTACGACGGTCAGCTGGGAATGCCGTTCCGTCACGTAGCTGAGGTACCGCTCCTCGAACGAAGGCTGCACCCTGGGCCGCACCGGCCTGCGGGTGACTCTCCTTGGAGAGCCCTGGTACACCTGGGGTACGCGGGCAGCGGCTTCGCGCAGGGCCATCAATGGCTCCACATCCGTGCCCAGCGCCTTCGCCAGGGCCACCAGCGTGGTCTCAGAGGGAACCACTTGGCCGTTCAGCGCCTGGCTGACCGTTGTCCGCCCCAGCGCGGTCCGCTGCTGCAACCCGCTCATCTGCAGACCCCGCTGCGCCCTGAGGGCACGCAACCGTAGCGCGAGTTCCGCCAACGGGTCCTCGTGCGCGTCCCCCATGTCCTGCTTCTCCATCCCCCGGGCGACCGTCTTCGTTCATCTTTGTTCGCCCTGAACCCCAGTGAACACCGAAACCGCGAAATTCCCCGGAGTCACCGTCGTCGAACGTTCTGGGGAGAAGGCATGAACACCTCATCCATCCACCTGATGCTCCTGGTCCTGCTCCTGGCGGTCGTCGCGCTCTTCTGCACGCTCGTAGGAGCCGCGGCCGGTCTGCTCGCTCGTATCGACGGAGCCACCTATGCCACCGCTCTGCTGCGCGGTGCCGTGGCCTTCGCGGGCAGCGTCACCCTGTCCCTGGCGCTGCTGACCTTCGTCCTCGCGGCGCTGTAAACCGAAGATGACTTTGTCCCAGGCCTGCAGGCGAGACCATGGCGCCCGCCCGTGGCCGGGCGCTGTTACTCCTCAGCGCTGGAGCGCGGCCAGCGTCAGGGCGTCGACTACAGGACAGGGATTATCCATAGTGCGCGGTTCTGTGTGGTGTGTTTGGCAGGGATGTCACCTGGTCGTATGGCCGTCTGACGGTCCGCGCCTCGGCGGCCGGTGGGGTGGCTACGTAGGTCAGAAGCGGCTCTGGCTCAAGTTCTGTGGCGTGATCACCATCCGTGACTATCGGGAGAGGTCGGTTCGAACGCGAAGTTGCCTGAAAAGGGGCGGGCTTGATGCACGGCAGGGTGAAGCTCCAGGACCAGGACGTGCCTTTCAAAGATGTTGTTCGCGCTGTTCGCCGACGTTGCCGTGACCTCCGTCGACACAGGTGACGAGGGCCTATGCGTCGAGCTCCGCAGTACGGCCGACGGTTCTGCGTACCCAGGTTGTGGATCATGGTCGTCTCGCATTCACGGCTCTTACCTGCGGTTTCCCGGCGATCTGCCGGTCTCGGGTAGACCTGTCGTGTTGTCGTTGCGAGTGCGCCGCTTCGCCTGCGAGACGCCGGGGTGCCGGCGGCGGACGTTCGTGGAACGGATTCCAGGGCTGACGCGTCGGCATGGCCGCTGGACCGAGAGGCTGCGGTCGACGCTTGCTTCGCTGGGCCTGGCACTTGCTGGGCGAGCGGGCGAACGGCTCGCTGGACTGATCGGCGTCCCTGTCAGCCGCAGCACCGTCCTGCGAATCGTCCCCGAAGGCTTGAACCGTCCCCTGGACGACAACACAGCCGAGGTAATCAGTGAGTGCCTCGCCTACCGTCAGCGCCGATGGCCGAACAGCACCAACCCGCATCTGCTGATCACCAGGAACACCGCCACCACTGCAACGGCCGTGGGCACGTTCTGGATGGACAGACTGGTCAGGGAATTGCCCGTGGGCGTCGACCAACTGAGGCAGGACCGCATCCTCGAAGAAGCCCTCGCCAACGGCGCGGACCCCCTCCACCTCGCCGACGTCTTCTCCCTCGGCGCCAAGGCCAGCCTCCGCTACACCAGCGCAGTGACCGAATCGGAAGCAGAGCAGGCACCGAGCACCCGCTGATCTTGAGCTTTTACTCCACAGGGAGCCGTCGCCGCCCCTCCGGGGTGAAGGTGAAGGTCTGGCGGAAGGACCCCGTTCCGAAGCGCAATGCAAGCAGGAGGGGTTCTTTGTGCGGAGGTGGCCATGATTGCTCGGCTCCCGGAGCACTACCGTTCCAGAGATGGAAGGACACCATCGGTTCCTCCGGGTTCTCAGTCAGGTAGCTGAGGGTCTTGCCGTAGTAGGGGTTGTTGCCGCCGAACAGCATGGACGGGATGCCGAACTCGTCGACGACGTCCGTCCACACGCGGTCCTCGCCTGCCCACTGGCGGACCGCACCCCGCAGAACTGCGTGTTCGTCAGGGTCCAGTACGCGGTCGGGCTTGAGCCAGCCGCGGCGGTGTGCGAACTCGGCATACACCGAGGCAATGCCGTACTCGTAATAGCGCTCCGGGATCAGATCACGGAACACGCCCGCGACGCCGGTGCTGGACCAGGCGCCGCGCTCTTTCCAGACCCGCTGCTGCTCGGCCAAAGCCTCGGGCTGGCACTCCACGAACGACAAGTGGTCGATCAGCATGCGCAGGGCCAGCTCCGACTCCTTCCCGAACATTCCGGGACGGCACAGGGCGAGATTCAACTGATCGATGAGATACGCACGTATCTCGTCGGGGGCTGCAAGCGATCTGGAAGTAGGCACCCCACAGTCTCCCGCAGATGCCACCGGATCGCGGTCATGGGCCGGTGCCCGAGCATGCTCTACCTGAGCCGGATACAGGTCCGTCGCCCACTACCGGGGCTCCGCTGTGGCAACCGGCCCCTTTCACGCGGCAGAGTCACCGAGCCCCTCCCTGAGTTCGCGCTACGGAGCCTTCAGATTTCCTGAACCCACGGAAGATCGGCTTCGACGCCTTTTATTGCCGCCCCGGCATCGAGGGCGCCCACGAGAAGGGCGGCGTCGAGCACGAGGGCGGCCGGTTCCGCCGCTCGCACCTGGTCCCGGTCCCCGACGTCGACACGCTCCAGGCCGATGCCGGCCAGCCCACGCCTTCCCTAGACCCAGTTCGCCCAGCCGAAGGTGAAGAGATAGGCCCGCCGACCTGCGTCCAGCCTCCTGATGCCACGAAGGAGCATGACCACCAGCGCGACAAGGAACAGAGCGGCAAAGGAGCCAGCCACGAGGGCTCCGACGATGGGTCCCGCGAACAAGCCCACGACCACACTCGCCACGACGACGATCCCAAGGCCGAAGTGCGCGGCCGGCAGATCGGCCCTGAACACCTCTCGCAGAGCTTTGCGCTCTGCTCGCATATCAGTGGCATAGCGTTCCCGGGCCGCCTCCGGATCAGCGGCAGGCCCCTCAGGCCACTGTTTCATCTTCGCCCCCTGGATTCCGTTCGAACTTCGAACGGAGCCTAACTCCTGGGCCACGCATCTCGCGGCGCTCAGTCGAGACAATCCTGGGAGCGATCGAACACGACCCGAGCAGACCTCATCGGCGGGGGCAACAAGGCGCTCGCCCGTCCGCATTCCTGTCAGAGGAAGCAGCCGAGCGGGCTCCGTGGACCACACGCTACCGGCCGCCGCCGATCGCCAGCCGCACCTGACCGGCTCCGTCCCAGGACACCCGCCAAACGTCACCCGATCGAGGGGTGGGGCCACCTCAAACCGTTCCTCCGAGGCACCGCCCTGACCCGTCACCCACACGGCCCAAAAGTGGGGCCAGGCGAAACCGTTCCAGTGGGGTCAAAACACGCCGTCGAAAACAGCATGCCGAAGAAGACGAGGCCGACGTAGGTTTTCCCGTCGAGTACGTCCGGCTGCGTTCCCTTGGGAAACAGATGGGCGACGGCGTCTGGCGATGTCTCCCAGTGCACGAACACCAGATCGGTCCATCGCTGGCGGAAGACGCTTCCGGAAGAGTGTTGTGGAGCGGCCGCCGGCACTGGCTGCGGCACCGCGTATCGCTCCGCCCGGCGCACGGGTGATCCATCGCAACTGCGGCGCGGCCTCGCCATGGCTTTCTTCTCCTCCTTGCCCGACGGCGTCACCATGGGGGTGCTACCCGGCGTCGGCGGGGCCTACAGGGGTTTCCTCCCGCTCGTAGTTCGCCAGCGCCAGCCCCAGGGCGAAGAACGTGGGCGCCCACTCGCCGACGAAGATTCCCCACCGGTCGGCCCTTTCCAGGTTCTCGCTTCGCCGCGAGGTGAGCCACGAGGCGAGCGACAGCCCGATCGAACCGAAGGCCGCGAGGTAGGCGTGTTCGCTGGTGACTCCTGCTTCGTGGAGCTTCTTGACGATCATCTTGGTTTCCCGCTTTCGTCGAGTAGGACGAGGGCGTCTGCTCGGGAGTGAGCAGACAGGTCCGCTCAGGAGCGCGTGGTCGTCGGCCGGCGCTGGTGGCGCCGGCCTGGGGGCTGGGGCGCTGCGCGGAGCGCCCTGGCCGGCCCTCTCACAGCTTCGAGTCGCTCTCGGGGCCGGCCGGGGCAGTGGTCCCGGGGTCTTTCGCCCGCCAGAGGCCGGCGGAGCAACCGGGTGGGAACGAGGGGAAGGCGTGACCGGCCAGATCGATGAGCCAGAGGTGCCCGGCGGCGCAGTCGCACTCGTAGAGGCCTGCTCTTGGGGTGCAGGCGCCGGGCGTGTGGGTCTCGGCAGGGGACATGAGATCTCCTTGACAGAGCGTGGGAGTGATGCGACGGAGAGGGTGAGCGCCTGTCTCCCGCGGAGGAGTCCTCGGCCCGGGCGGGCGTACGCGGTCCACCGCAGAGGGAGCGTGACGTCGGTCCGAGCCCTTCAGGACGGGCACGCGATTGAGTGTCTGAGCGCCCTCCTCCTTTCCCGGGGCACGCGCCGCCTGTGGTTGATCCGTCAGCGCGCGGCCGTGCCGGGCGGAGCGGAACACCGGTGGGGTGACGTCCTGCGCGTCCCGGGTGCTGCCGGGGCGTCGGGCAGGCGGGGAAACCAGCGGAGAGCGCTGTCCGTGCAGTGCGGGGACCGAGGCGGGCGGATCGCCGCCGGCGAACCGCCTCGCGGGCTCCGCTTCCGGGGCACGGTGCTTCTTCGCCGAACTGCCGGCCCGGAAGGCAGATGTGAGCGGATGCGCGGGCGGCGCCTGCCGGCTGCGTTGCGCCGAAGCCGGATACGGTGCGAAGACCATGTCATGCTCCTCTGGCAGGGTCACCGTTCCTCCTGACGTTCGCCGCACCGATGCATCAGGGCAACACGCACTGATGGTGCAGCGAAAAATGCGCCTCTTCCCAACGGGTCCGGTCACACAGCCGCACGTGCCGGGCTCACCCCGGGGGGCCGCGCTCCGTCGCCCGGATCCTGCCGTCGCCCGGAAGCCCCCGGCCCGACCGCGGCTATTCCTGCGGGGGTACCGGCGATGCCTCTGTGCTGGCCCCGAGCTGATGCGGCCGGAGCCGGTTGGCCCAGTCGGTGCGGGGCACCTCGAAGGGCCTTCGGTACGCGGACATCTCGCCCGGCAGACGGTCGGTCAGGGGGCGCAGAGGATGCGAGGCGGGATCCGGCGGCGCAGTCTCCTCGTCGCGGACCTTGGACCCCAGGACGAAGGCGCCGATCAGCACGGCGACGACGATCACTCCGATCAGAACGAGCACAGCGGCCTCCCGTGGTGCGAAGCGATGGATCTGCCCCTGCTTCAGCCCCCGCTCCGCAGACGGATGCAAAAACAACGAAAAGTCCATCTTCGGGAGAAATCGGCCAGGCGCCGGCAGGAAGACATGACGGAAGAAGAGCGCTCAGAGACCCCCCCACCGTCCCCGCGCGTGGTCACCGCCTCCTCCAGGGCAGATGACTGCCCTCGGCGGGGTGCGAGGGCTGAAGGACGGCCGACCGTCTGAGGGTGTGGTGCGGGAGGGACGGGGGCCGGGTCTGGGTCGCTTCAGTCCGTACCAGCCGCATTCGGCACCCGTGCGGTCCATGACCACGGTCACGAGTCGGATGGCCGCCCGTTCCAGGTGCCAGCTGCGATCCTCGGCATTCGCTCCGCTGGATGGAGCCAACCGCTCGAACCGCTCAGCCAACTCCTCCAGCCAGTCGCGCCATTCCAGCAGCGACGCGACCACTTTGGCGGCCGTTGCTGCGGGCCCACCCATGGAATGGGAGGTGCAGCACCAGTGGGTGACGACGCCACCGCCGCCACCCTCGCCGACCGCCCAATGCCAGCCGCAGGTCCATCGGCCGTATCGGGCGGCCAGGAGCGCCGTGACCTCGGTGGTGAAGCGATGTTTGTCTTCCCACCCGGCATCGTCAGGAGGCACCATCGAGGCGATCACCGTGGTGATCTCGGATGCCTCCGCTTCGTCCCAGGCGAAGGCGATGCGGTCGGGATCGACGGCAGACCACGGCAGCCAGGCCGGAGCGAGCTCGTAGTTGATAGCCGTGGTGTTCCTCCAGAACCAGGCACGGTAGGACAACCGGGCGATCATGCCAAAAGCTCGTAGCCTCTGCACGCAAATTTCTGGCACACCCCTCACCCACCTGGGCCCACAGCGCGACACTGCCTGGCCATCTGCCCCGCCCGATACGGCACTCCACTGAGCACGTTCACTTGTACGTGGGTGAGCACTTCGAGAAATACGCCGGCAGGAGTGCACGCGGCTGATGCCGTCCGGCGTCCAGCAGCAGCTCGCCTTCCTCCGGGAGCACCACTCGGCTCGGTGGAGTTGCTGGCTACGTCGGTGCGGCATGAGGCTCATTTGACTGCTGTCACTGAGCTCTTTCCAAGCTGGCGGTACCTGTGAGCCTCACAGATCGTCTGTTCACCGCCCCCGCGTGGTGAGCAGCTTGATCTGTCCAGCCGCACCTTGCGGTTCCTGACCGGACGGCTGGAGGCCAGGCGGCGGGAGATCGGGACGCGTTGGCGACGCCTTCCCGCCTCGCGACAGGCTCTGCTCGCCCTGGCCCACCTGCGATGCGGTGACACCTACGCCCAGCTGGCCGCCGGGTTCGGCGTCGGGATCGCGACCGCCTACCGATACATACGCGAAGCCGTCGAGGCCCTGGCAAGCCTTGCCCCGTCCCTGGCCGAGGCGATGCGGACGATCCGGGAGAAGGCGTTCGTCATCCTCGACGGCACCCTGCTGCCGATCGACCGCATCGCCGCCGACCCCCCCCCATTACTCCGGGAAGCACAAGCGCCACGGCATGAACGTGCAGGTCCTCACCGATCCGCTCGGACGGCTGCTCTGGGCCTCGCCGGCTCTGCCCGGCTCGACCCACGACCTGACCGCCGCACGGCAGCACGGGATCATCGAAGCCCTCGCCGAAGCAGGACTCAGATGCTGGGCGGACAAGGCGTACCAAGGCGCCGGCAACCCCGTCCTCGTACCGTTTCGGGGCCGGCTCCTCAAACGGTGGAAGCGCCGCCACAACACCACCCACGCCAAGATCCGCTGCCTCGGCGAGCAGGCCACGGCCACCCTGAAGGGCTGGCGTCTCCTGCGGAAGCTCCGCTGCAGCACCAACCGAATCACCGACGTGGTGAAGGCCGTCCTCGTCCTTCACCACGCGTCAGCGTGAGGTTGGAAAAGGCTCAGTAATTAGAGGTCCTGGATCTCTGATGGGCCCGGGGCGGCGTTGTTCAGCCCGGGGCAGGACGTGTGTGGTCCGGTCGGTGCCGTGGTGACCCCTACGACACCTCCGACCGTGCGAGGCCTTTGTAAAGACTGGTGGCGCTGGGCGCCGGCCGGTCCTCGCACGTTCTGCCCCGCGGGCCCGTCGGGTTCGGGATCCTCGATGGATGAGCTGCCGCACGGTGACGCGTTTCTCCTCACGAGCTTCGAGCTCTGGACACGGCGTGCGCCCGTGCGGTCTGGCGGTGCCGCGCACGGCTGATGAGGTGGCGGGCCTTGGAGCCCTGGAATTAGTGCGCCGTGCGGCCCCGCGTGCTCGCCTTCGAGATCAGCACCGGAGAAGGGGCGGGATTCGTGGACGTGTTCTGTGGGATCGACTGGGCGGAGGGACACCACGACGTCGCGCTCGTGGACGACACCGGCAAGCTGCTGGCCAAGTGCCGGATCAATGATGACTTGGACGGCTACCGGCTGCTGCTGGACCTCCTGGTCGAGCACGGCGACTCCGCGGAGACGCCGATCCCGGTGGCCATCGAGACCAGCCGCGGCCTACTGGTCGCCACGCTGAGGCAGGGCCCCCGGCAGATCTACGCCGCCAATCCGATGGCCGCCTCCCGCTACCGTGACCGGCACGGCGTCAGCCGCAAGAAGTCGGACCCAGGCGACGCCCTGGTGCTGGCGAACATCATCCGCACCGACGCTCCGATGCACCGCCCGCTGCCCGCCGACACCGACCTGGCCCAGGCGGTCGCCGTCCTGGCCCGCGCACAGCAGGACGCGGTCTGGAACCGCCAACAGGTCGCCAACCAGCTCCGATCCCTGCTCAGGGAATACTTTCCGGCGATGATCGAGGCCTTCCGGGACAAACAGGGAACTCTGACCCGCCCCGATGCCCGCCGGATCCTGGCCGTCGCACCCACACCTGCCTTGGCCGCCAAGCTGCAGATGTGGAAGCTGACCGCCATGCTCCGGCGAGCCGGCCGCCGCCGCGGCATCGAAACCGACGCCGAACGAATCCAGCAGCTCTTCCGCGAGGAAGCCCCTCGGCAGCTGCCCCTCGTTGAGGACGCCATGGGCAAGCAGGCACAGGCCCTGCTCCTGCAGCTGGACGCGGCCTGCCAGGCGGTCGACGACCTGGCGCGGGCCACTGAGGAGGCCTTTCGCTCGCACCCGGACGCCTCGATCATGCTGAGCCTTCCCGGCATCGGCCCTCAGGTCGGTGCCCGCATTCTGGGCGAGATCGGAGACGACCGGACCCGGTTCGCCACGGCTGGTGGGCTGAAGGCTTACGCTGGCTCGGCCCCGATCACCCGGGCCTCTGGCAAGCGTCGCTATGTCGGCCGCCGGTTCGTGAAAAACAACCGGCTCAACCACGTCGGCCACCTGTGGGCCTTCGCCTCCATCAGCGGTTCTACCGGGGCGGAGGCCCACTACCGGCGCCGCCGAGCGGGAGGGGACTGGCACATGCAGGCACTGCGGCACCTGTTCAACCGGATGCTCGGCCAGTTCCACCACTGCCTCCTGGCGCGCACTCCCTTCGATGAATCGATCGCCTTTCCCACACAGCCGCTACGAGCCGGGACAGCCGCTAGGTGAAATGAACGGGACAGCTCGTCCGGGGGCGGCCGAGCGACGACCACGCCCCTGAGACCCCAAGCGCAAACGATCGCCGCCCGGCTCGTCGTCCCGTCCTCCGAGTGACCGCTGTCCAGCCCACACGATGAGGCGATACCGGAAGGTGCGACCATCGTCGGATGCGAGGCATCGATGAACTGGTCAATGTGGAAGATCCGGCGTGGCCGGAGCTGCAGGGGGCTCTCAGGGCGAGCTCCGTGCCGGTCCACGTGCTGCCCGGAGACCCCAGTGAGAGCCGCCGGTGCCTTCTGCAGATGCAGGTCACCGCACGATCGGCGCTGGGCGCATTGGCCTTGCACACCGGCGGATTGCTCGTGGACAACGGGTGGCTGCGAGTGTTCGGCGGGGGTTCGGGTTCGGTCGAGGGTGGGCGGCTTCCGAGTCTGGCGCAGGTCAACCGCTTCCCCACGGACTTCGATCCCAATTGGCATCCTGCGACAGGCCTTGTCGTCGGCCACGACATCGTCGGAGGGGTCTTCGCGTTGAACGGTGGCGATCCTGCGGCCGCGGGCCGCCCCGGGGCACCTGGACAGATGACGTACTTCGCTCCCGACACTCTGGAGTGGGAGGCGATGGAGATGGGCCACTCCGGGTGGGTCTCCTGGCTGCTCTCGGGCAGGCTGGAGACCTTCTATGACGGAACGCGCTGGCCCGGCTGGCGCGAGGAGGCCGAAGCCCTGGCTTTCGAGCAGGGCCTGTCCGTGTATCCGTTCCTGTGGTCCGAGGAAGCTCACGCCGATCTCGCAGCCACGAGTCGGCGACCTGTGCCGATGCGCGAGGTGCTGGGAGTCGCAGCGGACTTCGCCCGCCAGATGGGGCCGTCCGATCCGGGGTTCCTGGGCGACCTGTGACTGGCTTCGCCGACCGTCCTGGTGCGTCAGCTTAGGCCCGGAGCTGGTCAACTCGGCCGATGTTGTGCGGGCGCGATGGGGCGGCGATCACCCCACGGCTTGACGGCTTAACTGCATGAGGTGTCTTTGTACGCGTAGCCGTGCAAGGAGGTCTTCTCTCTCCAGGCCGGGGCGCGGCCGGCGGGGACCTCCACCGCCGGCCCTACGGCCGCGAGACGCTCTCGCGCAGGGCCCGCAGCCGCTCGATCGTCCCGTCCACGCCCCACACGGCGACCCCGCGCGCGGCGGTCGACAGGGCGAGGACGGTGGTCTCCTCGTCGTACGACAACCGCCGCCACGCCGCGTCGTCTGCCCGACTGCACCGAGTGCCGCCGCGAGGTCCAGCTCCGCGGTGAACGGCCCTGACGGTGGCCGCTTGCCCGGCCGGGCAAGCGGCCACCGGGGGTCAGCGTGTCCGGGTGGTCCGCCGCCGGGCTGTCTTCGGCGCGGTCCAGCGCACTGCGCCGAAGACGACCGCGGCGGCCAGGAGCCCGTACGCGGGGTGAAGGAAGGACAGCAGGATGCCGGCGCCCAGGCCATGGAAAGCAGCCCAAACGTTGGGGTGCTTGAGGATCAGCCGGTCGGTGGCCTGCCGGTCACGGCGGGCGCGCTGGTAGGCCAGGAGGGCGAAGTAGCCCGCCCAGCAGATCAGCAAGACCGCGTACAGGCCGTCGCTGGGGTTCCAGCGCATCGGACATACCCCCTGGTGATCAGTAGCATCCCTTGGCGGCGCGCTTCTGGCGTTCCGGCTTCAGCGTCGGGCCGATGATCTTCAGCTTCACGCAGTTGCCCTCCTCGTAGTACCGGCCCGCCGCGATCGCGATGCCGCCGGCCTGGGCCGCGATCGGCATGCAGATACCGCCGGCGGCCGAGCACACAGCCGCCCCGAGAGCGACGATGTACCCCGCGTCCCGGGCGTTACGTGTCTCGTTGCGGTTCAGATACAGCGTCCCGGTCACGATCCCCCAGTTGAACTCCCAGTACGGAGTGATCTGAGGCGTCCCGCCAGGACCCGGAGCGGGCCCGGACGCCTCCCACAGCGCCCCCTCAGGCAGTGCCCCCGGAGCAGACGAGGCCGGGGAGCCGGCGTCGGCCAACGCTGCCGGGGCAGCCCCCAGCAGGAGCGCCCCCGCAGTGGCCGCAGAGACCGCTGCGCAGAGGATGCGTCGGATTCGGTTCATGTCTGGAGCTCCTCGTCGTAGGCGAAACGGACAGGTCGCGACCCGTACCCGTAGTGACGGCCCGTCAGCAACCTCGCTCCAGAACAAGATCATGTGAGGTTCGGTCGTGATGTCACTGGGATGTTCGGCGTTCTACGTCACTGACGTGTAGACGTGTTCGTGCTGTTCAAGGGCTGCTAGATCGGTTGATCATGGTGGCAGTTCTCCGAGCGTTGCAGTGACGTGAAGCCGTATCGGCTGGTGTCACGTTCGCCGAACCTCCTTTGTGATTACGGCCTTGTCGCTTGGGGGGCTTCTTCCGCTGGAGATGGGCGCCTTCGGGCTGTGGACTGCGCTTGCGGTTCCTTGCTCCGCCCGGCGTGCTTTACGTAGCGCGTGCGGCGAGGGGGTGGGAGTGAAACGGATGGGTGTCACCCGTCGTGGTGATCGGCCGGGTGGTTGCCTGTGGTGCCGGATCTAGTCTCACGTCAGGCACATCTTTCGCTCGGTCGCCTGGCTGGACTTCGCTATCTTGCAACGCCGTTAACTGCTGGAGGCTGTACGTGATCACCATGCCGTTATCCGCCCGCCCGCTTTACGGCTGCCGGCACCGGTGACGAGAGGGGATGTCGCCCCGGAGGCTGCGGAGGCGGGCTTGGGGCGGCATCGGGACGAGTTGCGGCCCGCTGCGGTGGCCCGGTTGCTGCAGCTGCGTGGGGCGGGGGAGCTGAGGACGGCGCATGTACGGCTGGTCGCCGAGTCAGTGGACGTCAGCGTGCGGCAGGTGTGGCGCTGGCTGGCCCGCGCGGAGGAGACGGGTAGCACGGAGAAGCCGGAGCGCAGGCGGTTCCGTATCACTGAGGAGATCATCGAAGTCCTCGCCGACCACCAGGGCAATGTGAAACGCGCTCACGAGTACCTGGTGCGCGTGGCCGAGGCGGCGGGGGAGAAGCCGGTCGGTCTGACCACGCTGCACGACGCGATCGCCCGTGACCTGGACCCTGGTTTCATGGCGGGTCTGCGGGAGGGGATTCCGGCCGCCCGCGGCTTCGACCCCGCCTTCCATCGCCCGGCGGTGGCCCGGAACCAGGTGTGGGAGGGGGATCACAAGCAGGCTCCGCTCGTCGTGATGATGCCCGACAAGAAGCTGTCGAAGGTGTGGGTGACCTGGTTCGAGGACCGCGGTACCAGCTATGTGATGGGCTGGGCGGTCACCGCCGGCAGTGCGCACCGCGGCTCGGTCCTGGCGGCGGTGCGGGCTTCGGTCCTGCGGGAGGATCCTTACGGGCCGGCCGGGGGACTGCCGCACCTGGTACGGGTCGACGGCGGTGCCGACTTCCTGTCCAAGACAGTCCGGCGGGCCTTCGGCCTGCTCGGTGTCCCTGCACACCGGGTGCGCAGCGCCCGCCACAAGGGCGGTGTCGAGCGGCTGAACCGAACCGGCGTGACCCGCTTCTTCGCCGACCTGCCCCGCTACACCAAGGCGCCCCTGCTCGATCACCGCCGCCGTGTCGGCGAGACGGACCCGCCGTTGACCTTCGAGGCATTCGTGGAGCTCCTGGGGGAGTGGGTCACCGAGCACAACACCCAGCACGTGGTGAAGCGCACCGGGCTGACGCCGCTGGAGGCGTGGCTGGCCGACCCGACCGAGATCCGTCCCGAGCCCACCCCGGCCGAGCTGCGCGCGTTCATGCTGGAGAGTGATCACCGGCTTCGGAAGATCACCAGCCACGGGGTGGAGTTCGCGGGCCGCTGCTACATGCCGGAAAACGGTGTGGGCCGCATCGGGGTCGAGGTACGGGTGCGGTGGATGCCGCACCACAGCCACGAGATCGACCTGTACACCTTCCGCGGGGACCGCTACCTGGGCCGGGCGTTCCTCAGTGACGAGGCCACGAAGGAGCTGCGCGCCAAGGTCCTTGCCGACCGCCGGGAGCACAGCGCTGAGCTGCGCCGGGCCCTCAAGCGCTCCGGTGAGCGCAGGCACGACCGTTATCTGCCGGCTACCGAACCCCAACTGCCTGTCTCTGCGACCCGCATGACCAAGGAAGAGGCGCTCGCCGAACTCGCGGGCCCCAGCCGGTCAGCGCCTGCCGCGCCTCGCCGGCGCGTGGAGCCGTATCAGCCTTTGACGCCCGTCCCAGCCGGCTGGGTGCGCCCCGGCCAGGCCACTGCCCCCGCCGATCCGTCTTCGGAGGACGCATGACCACCACCGCCGCCACTTCTGCCGCGCCGCCCGAGTCGGGGCCGCCGCGCCGTCCGGATCTGCGCCCGCAGTTCTTCCTCGGCCTTAAGGACTCCTCACTGGTCGCCACCGACACGCTGCTGCAGATCAAGGACACCGTCGTCGACACCGTCGAATCGCGGGCCATGTCGGTGATCTACGGCGACGCGGGGCTGGGGAAGAGTTTCGGCACCCGGGCCACGATCCAGGAGATGAACCCAGATCTGATCCTCCCGCTGGACTTCGCTCGTTCCCGCCCGGGGCCGAAGGACCTGCGCGAGGAACTGTTCCACCAGATGAATCTGTCCTGCAAGATGCCGGGGACGCCGACCGCGTTCGACAAGCTGCTGCGCGAGACGCTGCCCCGGCGCCCGTATGTGATCGTGTGTGACGAGGCCCAGCAGTACCGGCGGGAGAACTTCGAGTTCCTGCGCAAGCTGTGGGACACCTGCGATCCCAAGCCTGCCATCGTCTTCGTCGGAGGCCGAGAGGCGTACGAGACGCTGCAGAGCGACCCGGCGCTGGCCTCGCGGATCTATATCCGCCTGGAGATTCCGGCGATGAGGGAGGACGAGGTCCTCAAGGTCGTGCCCGACTCCCACCCGGTATGGAAAGGCGTACAGGAGGCGTTGCTGAAGCGGGTCGACACCCAGTACGCGCTCGGGTCCTTCCGTGAGTGGGCGAAGGTCACCAAGCACGTGATCAAAGGCATGGAGCACTTCAAGGCCGACAACGTCGACGACCGCATCGTGGACTGGGCCCTGAACCGTTGCTGACCACTGCGCTGGCTGTTCAGAGTGCCGCCGCTGCGCCGGACCTCTTCGATGCGATGGGACACGCTGCCCCGACAGGTCTGCACTTCCTTGGCACCCCAGGTCTGCGCACGTTGCTCACCCCGGGCCTGCTTGCCGTGGGCGATGCGCTCGCCGACGCCTACGCCAAGGGCCGGTTCGTGTGCGTGCTGGGACAGGCCGGGGTCGGCAAGACCTTCGCCGTCCACACTGCCGCACGCCGCCTCGGCGAGCTGCTGCCCCTGGACCTTCGTGCTCAGCCGTCACCGGCAGACCTGCGTGACGCCCTCCACGAGGCACTGAGGCTCCCCGGCCAGGCGCCTGCCGACCCCGCCCCTGCCGACACGCTGATCCGCCGCGCCCTCGCGCAGGGGCCGCGGATTGTCGTGGTCGAGGACGCCCACCGGCTGTCACCGTCGTGCTGGGAGTATCTGCGATTCCTGCACGACGAGCTCTCCCAGGGGCTGTGCGTGGTCCTGACCGCCCCGGCGTGCGGCGAACGCTTCCTGCGTGCCCAGCGGATGCTCGCCACCCGCACGACGAGCTGGCTCTGTGTGCAGCCGCTCACCCGCGACCGCATTCCGCAGGCGGTTCCCGCCTTGCATGCGCTGTGGCAGGGCGTCGCGCCCGGTGACCTCGACGCACTCGACGCCCGATGTGCCGGCGGCGTGCTGCGCCGGTGGGCTGTGCTGACCCGGCACACCCAGCGGGCGATGGCCGCCCACGGGGCGAAGAAGCCAGACCGGGTCATGCTGCAGGCTGTGGCCGACCGAGCCGACGGCGGACGGCGCCCGTGACCGCACCCAAGTTCAGCAGCATCGCCCGGACGAGGGCGGAAAGCCGGCCGATGCCGGCGACTTCTGTGAAGCGGCCGGTCCGACTCCTCCTGGACACCGACGACGACCACGCGGTCGACCGGTCCGCCCACCAGTGGGCGGACCCCGCCCGCCGACGCATCACCGTCGAACCCACCCCGCACACCACCAGCCCGGCCCACCTCGCACTGGACGTCTTGCGCGCCATGGGCCGTGAAGGGTACTTCCGCCCGGAGGCGGAGCGAATGTCCACCAACCCGGCCTGGCGCGCGGTGACCTGCTGGACCCTGACCACCGGCATACGCGACGTCATCGTGCTGCGTGCTCACCGCCTGAGTGCTGAACGCCTGCGCCGGCTGGCCGTCTGGGTGGCACAGACCGGCATCCGCCTCACGCTCCTGGCGCACACCCCGCAGCGGGATGGCGAGCGGAGCCTGCTCGAGCACCTCACAGCCGCCGGTCTCGACCCCCAGGTGGCCGCACGCGGCACGACCTGTGTCCTCGACGCGATCGGCCCGGCCGCCGGCCGGCGCACCGGCTCCCCACCGCACGATCACACCTACCGGCTACCGCCGTTGCCGCACAGCCCGGTGCCCGTCTTCCGCGAGGACTGCCGGCGCCGCCTGAACCCAGCCGACTTCGCCCACACCGACGGCCAATACCGCGCCGGCTACGCAGCCGCCCGCACCTGGCTGGCCCGGACCCAGCCACCCCGCCCCGAGAACACCCCGACCACCAGCCGCCGCGACGAGCGCACCCCTTTCAGCCTCCAGCAGACAGAAGCCCTGAGGCTGTTCCTTGCCCGCCTGACCGTCTCAAGCCCCAGCCCCCAGCACACCCTGGCCCGCGTCCGAGGAGCCCAGGCAGGCTTCCTCTCCCGCTCCACTCTGCTCGACGTACCCCACGACCTCACCACCCGCACAGGCCCCGGCATCACCACCAAGCCCCTCACCCCGCAAACCGTGCACACGATCACCACGCGCCTGCCCAACCCCCTGCGCGCCGCCGCGATCGCCGCCCTGCTGTTCACCGGCACAGACACCTCGCTGCTCTCCATGACCCAGACCGCAGGCATCGAACACGCCCACAGCACCTTGGCCATCGACCGCGACTCCCGCATCAACATCGGCGAACCACCCGGCCCCCGCCACATGTACGCCGTCCCACCCCGCGCACGCCCCCTGCTGCAGACAGCCGTCGCATTCCGCCGCCGCACCCCGCGCACCTACGACCACCACGGCCTGTTCGCGAACTGTTTCGGCACCACCCCACGCTTCGAGGCCCTCATCGCCGACGTCGGCCTCCCGATCCCCGCCCTGGCCCGCCACGCCGGGGACGATTGGCACACCGCCACCCACGCCTGGCATCTGCACACCCCCGCGCCGCGCACTTCTGACTTCCCTGCGCCCTTTTGAAAGTCCTCGGGTGACCGAGCCCCGACGCTCCGCCCGTCCACAACCGCAGTGTGTGCCTTCGTCAGTGGACTGCACAGGGCCCTCCGGCTTACCGGGCAACGTCGCAGCACCCGGGGTTCTCGCCGGGGGACCGCCGCTGACGGCGCTCGTCGGTCTGTGCTCGTTGTTGTGGTGCAGCCGGGACGGCGTGCCCGCCTGGGTCACCCGGAAGGGGGTAAAGCAAAGGCTAAATCTGTAGGTAAATCTGTTAGGTTCTGGGGTATGCCGACTCAGGATGAGCTGTTCGATGCGGTGGATGCGTTGCTGGCCGGGGAGCCGGAGATGCCACCGCCGGCGGAGCGGGCGCGGCTGCGTGAGGCGGCCGGGGTCACGCAGGCGCGGCTCGCGCAGGTCCTGGAGACCAGTACGCAGACGGTGAAGAATTGGGAGGCGGGCCGCAGCGAGCCACGGCCCCCGCGCCGCGCGCCGTATCAGCGTCTGCTGGAGGGATGGGCGCAGAAGTATCCCGCCCCCGCCCCGGAGGCGTCCACCACCCCGGTTCAGCAGCCGCCAAGGCTCGAGGAACCATGCGCCCCGGCGCCGGAGACGCCCCCGGCCCCGACACCTGCTGCTGCGGCACCCGGACAGCCCCGCAGGCTCGAAGCAGCACCCAGCCCGGCGGCTACAGCTCGTCCAACGGCATTGCGGCGCCCGGGCGCGAAGAAGGCCGCCGCTTCGAAGCCCGTGACCGCCGCGCCCCCCGCCTCCGATCCGAGGTTTGTGCATGGCCCGCTGGCCGTCATCGACGTCGATGACGAGGGTCAGGTTCTCGCGTACTGCGTGGGCGGTCTGGTCCTGGACGTGCCCGCGAAGACACTGCCCTCGCTGGTGGAGTGGACACTGACCGAAGCACAGGTGGGTGCGCAGCGGCTGAACGGCTCGGGTAAGGACGCCGACCCGCTGCTCGTCCTCACGAAAACCGCCCTGGAGCGCTTCGGCCTGCCCGCCGAGCTCACCGACCAGGAACGCCTGGCCGGCCGCCTGCCCGACGCCCACAAGGCGATCGCCCAGCTGACGCGGGAGCAGTGGCAGCTCACGAAACGCGGTCTCGGCCCCTGGGCACGGATCTACCGCCCCGCCCAGGGCGGCCGCCGTTCCTGCGTCCAGCTGTGCATCCCGTCCTGGAACGCGCTCGACACCCGCAGCTGGGGCCACGCCGCGGACCTCCCCCCTGCCGAACTCGCCTCCGTTCTCGGTACATACGCCACCCGGGTCATGACCCCCCGAGGATCCACCGCCGTCACCGGCCTGGAGCTGATGACCGCCCTCCACCCACCGACCCGGGCCTCCGCCCCGGACGAGACGGGCAAGCGGCACAGCGAGCACAACCCCGGCTCCCTGGGCAAGGAGCCGATGGACCCGGCGCCGTGCGAGGCGACCGACGGCCACCCCGTCCTCTCCCACCTGCCCCGCTTCCACGTCCGGACCCCGGCCGAGAAACTCTTCGAGGAGGCCTACGACTGGGCGCGCCCGCTCACCGACGACGAGTGCATGAAGCGTCATCTCGTCGGCATCGACGTGAACATGGCCTTCGCCGCCAGCGCCAACGGCGCGGTCGTCGGCCTCGCCACCCCGCCCGTCCACGTCACCCACCCCGTCTTCGACGCGAAGACACCCGGCTCGTGGCTGGTCGACCTCTCCCACGTCGACCTGTCCCGCGTGCAGGTCGGCAAGCAGTGGCACACCCTCGACGGCGATCTCCTGCCCAGCCCGTTCACTCCGACCGGCAAGCGTCCCGAAGGGCCTGCCTGGTACGCGACCCCGACCGTCGCCTACGCCGCCGAACTCGGCTACGACGTCGCCCCCACCGAGGCCTTCATCCGCACGGAATCGGGCCGTTACCTCGACGGTTGGTACAAGCGGCTGCGCGACGCTTATGTGTCGACGATGGCCGACCTCGGCGTCACCGAGAACCTGACACCACCACAACTGCTCGCGGCGATGGACGGCTACAAGCGGCGCGACCCGCAGGCGGCGATCGTCCTGGACGCGATCAAGTCGACGGTGAAGAACGGCATCGGGAAGTTCCAGGAGAAGGCACGCGGAGGAGGCTGGCGGCCGGGACAGCCCTGGCCGGCTCTCACCCGCCCGACGTGGCGCCCGGACATCCGCGCCGCCGTGATCTCCCGCGCCCGGATCGGCATGCACCGCAAGATGGTGGCACTGGCCGCCGCCGCCGGCCGCTACCCGGTCGCTGTGCTGTCCGACTGCGCCGTCTACGCCGCCGACGGACCCTCACCACTCGACGTCCTGCCCTACGACGACGCCGGTAAGACGGTGCCCGGGTCGTTCCGGCTCGGAGTGTCACCCGGAATGGTCAAGCACGAAGGCACCCAGACGACCCTGTGGGCCGAAGAGCTCCGCGAGCGCGTCCAGGCACCGGAGCTGAACCTGGCCCGCTACATCAAGACCGGCGACGTCACCACCGCCGACACAGGGGAGTAGGACACCAAAGATGACCAAGTCCGTTGGCGAGGGACTCAACAACGCACTAGAACAAGCCGTCACACGCCCAGCACCCAAGAGCCCGGGCGTCCAGATGCGCTACCTGGTCAAGCAGCTGAAAGGAACCAAGGCCGCAGCCCAAGCCCTCGGGATCTCCCAGCGCACCGTCGAGCGGTACATCAAGAACCAGCTCAAAAAACCGCGCCCGGACCTCGCCGCCCGACTGTCCAGCGAGGTGAAAAAGCGGTGGCAGCCCCGCGTGAAGGCGCAAGCGAAGAAGACCGCCGGCACGAGCAGCGGCCTCGTCATCGACGTCCAGGGCCGCCTCGGCTACAGCGCGCCCGTCGGCACCACGGACGAGGCACGCGAACGCCACCTCACCGTAGCGCTGCCGCCGCGCTTCGCCGAGCGCCTGTTCACAGCGCAGGAGCAGGGCGCCTCTGAGAGCCAGCTCCAGCAGATCGCTGCCGAAGGACTCAAGGAGACCTACTTCCAAAACCATGGGACGCGGGCCGGGAGCCTGGAGGAAGTGCATCTGTTCGACGTCCAGCACATCGAGTTCGGCCTCTGACCATCCCACCACAGGACGAGGCACCGCCCCGGCAACTGAACCGCAGCGCGAGAGGCGCCGCCAAGACAGGCCCGTGGTCACAGGATGGTGGCAGTCAGCGGAACCGCACTTCGCACCGAAGAATCCCCCTTGGGGAGAAGAGCTACTCTCCTTGCCTAGCATGACCGTGCGTAACTATAGTTACGCCAATCGTGACACAGAAGATGCCGCACTCCGCGGCCGGCCAGATGGTCGGATACCTCTACCAGTGCGAATGGGCCCTGGTGGAACTGGCCCGCCGATGGTTCAGGGACCCGCAGACCGAGCTCCGCATGGAGATGCTCGACGACATCGACCTCCTCCGCCACGGCACGCCGGTCGAGCTCGTCCAGTCCAAACACCACGGACACGCCGGCGAACTGGGGTCCACCAGTGCCGACCTGTGGCGTTCGATCAACTCCTGGTGCGACGCGCTCGAACACCTGCCGGCGGGGCAGCTTCCCATGCTCAGGCTCGTCACCACACAGACTGTCTCGCCCGGCAATGTTCTGGCCAAACTCAGACACGACGCCCGGGATGTCACCGCTGCACTGGCAGAACTCGAGGCCATCGCCGGCGATCCCGACGGCGCCAAAACCACATTGCCCTGGCGATCCCGGTTCATGGCCTGCACCGCTTCGACGCGCGCTGCCCTCGTGGGCGCCATCGTCCTCGACGATTCCGCGCCGCGAGTGTCAGAGGTGGACTCTACGCTGCGCGAAGTGATCGGAATCTGGAAGAACGACGAGCAGAGCCAGGCGATCCTCGAGGAACTGAAAGGCTGGTGGTGGAACGTGTCCCTCGACATGCTCGACCACACCAATCCCGGCCGGCGCATGTCCGTCAGCGCCGAGGAACTGCGCACTCAGATCGACTACGTCTCCGGCAAGTACACCCACACCGCCCTGCCCGTCGTCGACAGCCTCGACGACCTCACCGAGCAGGAGATCGCCCAGTACACCGGCCACGTCTTCGTCGAACAGCTCAAGCTGATCGGCCTCGGCAACCGCAGCATCCGCGCCCACATCGGCGAGTACCACCACGCCTGGGCCCACCGCTCACGCTGGCTCTACCACCATCACGTCACCCCCGGGGAACTCACCCAGTTCGACAGCGACCTGCGCCAGGAATGGAACCTCATCTTCGCCAAGTACGCCGACCGCTTCGATGCCGGCAAAGAAGGCGACGACGCCCAGGCCGTCGGCGAGACCATCCTCGACGCCACCCTCACCGCGGCGCAGGACATCAAACTCCGCCAGCTCGGCAAACGGTGGATCGCCCGCGGCACCCTGCACGCACTCGCCGACAACGCCCGCAACGAACCCAAGCCGCTGGGCTGGCACCCCCACTTCGAGGACCTGCTCAAGACACCCCCGCGCACGCAGACGAAGGGGGAGTAGCACATGACCACCACCCAGCTTCCTGAAGCAGCGGCCCTCCTCAACCCTGCTTTCGGCGCCTACATCCTCAGCCACAGTGCTGCCGCGTACGCCGCAGCCGCCACCGAGCCGGAATCCCATCTGCCCTGGCCGTCCGCGTTCCTGGTCCTGCCGCTGGTCCTGCCCCCCGACTCCCGGAGCGCCCTGCCGCGAGACACCCGCACCCAGCTCGCCGGATGGCTGGCAGACAACACCATGATCCGCGCAGCATTCCCTCAGCGCGCACCCGCTCTGCACGCCTACACCCAAGGCTGTATCCGCTTCGGCATCCGCCACGGCACCCTGGCGCTGACCGGAGGCGGCCTGCGGGCCACCCGCAAACCCGCGAAGCCCGACTCGTCACAGCCCGCCGGCGAAGCCGCCACCTGCGTACGCGCCGCGGTTCTCGTGGGCCGCTGGTTCGCCGCGACAGACACCGCCACCCTCTTCACGCTGCTGGGCGTAAGGCCCTGACCCGACAAAGGACCCTGCCCCATGCACCTGATCGCCCTCGCCCTCTACCACCGAGACGGCCGCCCCGACCCCCGCGTCGTCCGCTTCCGCCCCGGCACCCTCAACATCCTCACCGGAGAGTCCGAGACCGGGAAATCCGCGGTCCTGAGCATCGTCGAGTACTGCCTCGGCCGGCAGACCTTCACCCTTCCAGACGGAGTCATCACCGACACCACCGCCTGGTACGCGCTCCTCGTACAGATCGGCCCCACCCGTCTCCTCCTGGGCCGCCCCGCGCCCAAGGGCGCCTCGACGAACAAGGCGATGCTCGTCATCGGCGACCACACACTAGATGTCCCTGCGGCAGACCAGATGCACGTCAACGCTGACGCCGCCGCCATCCGCACCGAGCTCAGCGCCCGTATCGGCATCGAGGAATTCCGCTTCCAGCCCCCCGCCGGAGCCGGCCGTCACGCCTTCGACGTCTCCATCGCCCAGGCCGTCCTGCTGTGCCTGCAGAAGCAGAACGAGATCGCCAACCAGAATCTCCTCTTCCACCGCCAGGGGGAGCAGGGAATCGCCCAGGCGATCAAGGACACCCTTCCCTACTTTCTCGGCGCGGCAGGCCCCGAACAGGCAGCCCGCCGTCACGAACTCGCCGAACTGAACAAAGCCCTGCGCAGGGTCAACAAGCAGATCGAAGAGGCACGGCGCCGAGTAGAAGGCGGCGAAGCCCCCCGCGTCGCCCTGGCACGCATGGCAGCCGACGCAGGTCTCATCGACACCGTCCCCGAAGCTCCCACCGCAACCGCCCTCGACACCCTGCTGCGCCAAGCCCTCGACGCCGTTCCCGACGCCTCCTTCGTCTCCGGCCCAGACACCAGGCGTGAACAGCTCGCCGCCGAACGCCGCGCCCTGCGCAGCCAGCTTCAGGAGATTGACAACTCCCGCACCATCCTCGACAGCTGGAAGGAAGAGAGCACCGCCCTCACCGGCGAACTCCACGTCCAGCTCAGCCGCCTCAAGCCCATCGGCCTGCTCGGCGACGCCTCCCACGACCGCGACGCCCACACCTGCCCCCTGTGCTCTCAGCACCTCCCCATCCCAGACCCTCGAGTCTCCGACCTCCAGGAACTCACCCGCCGCCTCGAGACAGAACTGGACGATCTGGCCGCACTGCAGCCGGCCCGGAACCAGCACCTCGAAGCACTCGAAGCACAGACCCGCGAGATCCAGGCAAGCCTGCGTAACAACGCGGCCACCCTCGAAGCCCTCAACGCCAGCGACCGGCAACTCCGCCAAGCCCAGGACCAGCGCACCTACCTCGCCCACGTCCAAGGACGCATCCTCCAAGAACTCCAGCGCACCAGCCCCCAGGGCAAGGACGACCTCGGCGACCTCCTGCGGCACGGCGACAGGTTGACCGAACAGGCCGAAGCCCTCCAGCTTCTCGTGGACGCCGACGAAGTCGGCGCCGAGACCGAGAACCGGCTGAACGAAGTCGCCGACCTCATGACCACCTGGGCGCGAACCCTCGGCCTCGAGCACGCCGACACCGCCGAAGAGGTCCGCATCAGCCCCACCTTGCTCAACGTCGTCCTGCGCACCCCCGCCGGACGACTGCCCCTCACCCGCATCGGCAGTGCCAAGAACTGGATCGGCTACCACCTCGTCGCCCACCTCGCCCTGCACACCTACCTGCAGCGCCACAACCGTCCGGTCCCGGGCTTCCTCATGCTTGACCAGCCCACCCAGGCGTTCTTCCCCGAGGAGGTGCACGACGCGGTCACCGTCGAGGACGCCGACTGGGAAGCCGTCCGCGCCTACTTCGCCCTCATCTCCCAGGCCGTAGAGCAGAACGGCGGAGCTCTCCAGGTCATCGTCTGCGACCACGTCAACCTCCGCGACGACTGGTTCCAGCAGGGAGTCGTCGAAAACTGGAGAGGCGGCGTCGCACTCATTCCCACAGACTGGATCTCCGCCGAGTGACGACCTGAGCCCTCCCTGTCTCGTTATCACGGGGCAGCGCGTTGAGGTCGACGACGGCCGGCTGCTGCACCGAGACCGCCGACGAGCAAGGGGACGAACCGAAGTGATCGAACGAGTCCGTGCCGTCCTGGTCACGCTGACGACACGATGCTAGCCATCCGCCGCACCCGGCCGGGCATCCCCGTGTACTGGGTCCTGCCCGGCGGCGGTGTCGAGCCCGGTGACGAGTCCCGTGAGGCCGCCCTGTACCGGGAGATCCACGAGGAGATCGCGGGGAAGGCCGACATCGTCCGCCTCCTCCACACGATGAGTCCGACGACGAGCGCCAGCTCTTCTACCTCGCCCGCATCGCGACCTGGTCCTTCGAGGACCGCACCGGCCCGGAGTTCTGCGCCAAGGACCGCGGCGAATACATGCTGGAGGAGATTCCGCTGACCCTGGAGGGGCTCAACGGCATCGACCTCAAGCCCGAGGAGATCGCCCACGTGCTGAGGGGAGCTATCGGCACCGCGACCCTCGGAGCCGAGGCGACTTCATTCTGAGTCTTCGAGCACCTCACCACGCCAACCAGTGCCGGACTCGAACGGCGCCGGTCCTGGCGGCCTTCCCCTACCTCGCAAGCCAGTGCTGCAGGCGTGCCAGCCGCAACCGGACCACAGCGTGCAGACCATCTCTGCCACGCCCCGGACCCCACAAGCCATAGAGGAGCCATACGCCTGGCATGGCCTAGTGCTTCTACCGGGACCACCACGGTTTGACCGTGTCCAGGTGCGCCCGGACGGCAGCGATGTAGGCAGTCTCCAGCGGCTGCAGCGCGCTGAGGTCGATCTGCGCCGGCGGGATGTTCATGGCCGTGTCGTTCTCGATGGGAGGCGCCTCCCAAGCCGCACGCATGGCGACCCCGGCCGTCTTGTGCAGCTCCTGGACGAGCTCAGCGTAAGCAGCGCCCACCGCTTCGGATTCGATCTTCGTCCACGCAAGATGGTAGGAGAGGTTGCCCTGGATCTCCCGCAACGACTCCGACAGCCGCACGCGCTCCTCTGGCAAGGCATCAAATCTCCGCCGTCTGATGGCGTAGGGCATCTCCTTGTAGGCACTGTGGGCCGCGAACGCCTCGGCGAAGGCGGTCCGGAGCCTGCTGATCTCCTCCTCCCGGCTCTTTCGCCGGGCAAGCCAGATGTTGATGACCGCGGTGAGCATGGCGGCGAGGAACTCGCCCCTGCCCTCCAGCCGACCTCGTCGAAGGCCGCAGGACTGTCGAGCACGTCCGCAACCTGTCGAAGCTGACGCCCGAGCAGCATCAGGCGAAGGCAGACGAACGTGCCAAGGCAAGCGAGGAGCGAGCCGTCGCGAAGCGCGGGGTATCACGCCGTGATACTCCCGAACCGGCGCCGACCACGGTGCCGGAGACGAAGAACAGGAACGCGACAGAGCCGGGCGACCTATCACGCCGTGATAACCCCCAGCAGCAGGAAGGCGCCCAGCGCACGGCACAGCCGCACCAGGCGGAGGGCGCGGACGTACCCGAACCGCGGTCCGCACCTGGGCAACCCAGTACGCCCGTACGGCCAACTGAGAACGCCTGGAGCGACGGCCGCGCAGCTATGGACCATGCCCTGACCGCGCTGAGCGATGCGGAGCGCAGCCGCTTCCTGCACCGCTACGTCGAGCGCGCCGGCAGCACCGAGGCACTCGTTCAGGATCTCGCACGAGGAATCAATGACGGGGCCCGCCTGCAGCTCGCCACCATCCTGGAGCAGGCCGCCCAAAGGCTGAGGCGCGCTGGCTAGGCGCCAGGTCCCAGCACGGGGCTGCCTCTCTTTGAGAGACAGCCCCGACCTCGCCCCGTTCCCACGGGACTGGGGGAGTGCCCCTCGCGCGGCCCGAAGGGGGTCCCTCGCTGGTCCAGGCAACCCTCTCCAGCGTGGCGACACACGCCGCAGCACGCGTAGAGCGTGCCCATAGTGGGGAGCAGTAGCTGGTTACCGGAGATGCCGGGGGAGGACTTGGCATGGGAGCCGTCACAGTTGCACTTGTGGTACTAGCCGTCCTCAGCGTGGCTGTCGTAGCCGGACTACAGGCCAGGGCTGGTCGTCGTGAGGCCGAGGCAGAGAAATCGCGCCTGGCCGAGCAAGCCCGAATCCAAGCCCAGCGGTCACTTGAAGCCGTTTGGGCCATGAGCCCCTCGGACTTCGAGGAATACGTCGCGGAACTCTGCCGCCGAGACGGCTGCACCGGAGTGCGCCGCGTGGGTGCTGCGAACGACCTGGGCGCCGACGTGACGGGCCGGCTGCCGGATGGCCGGAAGCTCGTGGTGCAGTGCAAGCGCTACGCGAAACACCGCACCGTCGGTAGCCCGGACCTCCAGAAGTTCAACGGCACCGCCCGCAGCGAACACGGAGCAGACGTCCCGCTTTTCGTCGCCTCGTGCAAGTTCACCAAGCAGGCGCGAGCCTTCGCAGCCCGCCACGGTCTGGTCCTCGTGGACGTCGACCTCCTCGGCTTCTGGAACAGCGGCACCGCTCTGACCGCGCTCCTGGACCTGGACATCGGCCGGTCCGGCACCAACCAGAAACTCGCCCCGGACAACTGAATTCTTAGCGCTCAGCAGCCAGCGTCGATGCCCTTCCAGCCGTTCCCGAGCGAGCGGCGCTGGGGCCGCGACGGTCCGGCAGCGGGGTGCAGGGCGGGTGTTCAGTGCGCCGGTCACCTGGACGGCGCCGTGGGGGAGAGGCCGGCGGTGACTTGTCCGGAGGCGAGGACGCGCGCGTACGTCCCTGGCCCGTAGGCGGAGAGGGCCACCGCGAGCGCGGCCGCGGCCGTCTCGGCCGGCCTTGCGCCCCAGCGGGGTTCGTCCTCGATGGCGGGCGGTTGGTGGGGGAGTGCGCGGCGCTGGGCACCGAGGCCGCAATGAAGGGCTACCGCGTCCGCTACATACTCGCGACGAAGTTGGTGAACGAGCTGGTCGAGGCCGCGGATGAGAAGCAGCTGAACAAGACGATCGCCCGCTACGGCCGAGTCGACCTGCTCTGCATCGACGAGCTCGGCTACATGGAACTCGACCGCCACGACGCCGAGCTCCTCTTCCAGGTCCTGACCGAACGCGAGGAGAAGAACAGCGTCGCCATCGCCTCCAACGAGTCGTTCGGCGGCTGGACCAAGACCTTCACCGACCCCAGGCTCTGCGCGGCCATCGTCGACCGGCTCACGTTCAACGGCACCATCATCGAGACCGGCACCGACTCCTACCGCCTCGCCTCCACCCGAGCCCAAGCGGAGCGAGCAGCCGGCTGAAAGGCTGAGGAGCTGCGTCATGAGGCGTTGACGGGGTTCCAGCTTCGATCTCCCGTAGCAGTTCCCCGTCATCGTCATAGAGCTCAAGATTGAACCGCAGACCGAGCCGGGTCAGCAGCGCAGCGAGATCCTCGAACCGTTGAGGATCGACGACTCCGTTCAGGAGCGTGTCCCCGTCGGTCGGGTCGACCTCGATCCGGCACCAGCTGGTCTCGACCTCATACGACTCCCGCGACGAGCCGGATTGGGATCTCCAGCCGGCCCCGATGAACCGCTTGGCCACCCACGATGCACTCGGGGCTCCTGCCAGGCCGCCATACACGTTGTTGTTAATCTCATGCCAGACGGGATCGAGCGGCTGTCCCTCATCGGATATGTCCACAGCTGGATTATGAAGCAGACCCCGCAACCCGTGATCGCACCGCTATCGACATCAAAACTTGTCGATGTTGATCACTGCACCCCGGGTCACACGCTTCCCGAACTCCTCGACAAACGAATCCCCAAGAAGTCGTCATAGCCACCCTGCCGGTCCGGTGCCCATGGACCACGTCAGTTCGTAGATGCCGACCCCGCGCTGGACGCGCTTGACGCGGAGGCCGGCGCGGAAGCGGCCGGTGCGCAGGTCGTCGACGAAGGCCGCCACGGTCTGGCGGAAGCGGCGGCGCTGCTCGGGGGTGAGGCGGTCCAGGTCTCCGGTGAAGCGGGGCAGGGCCTCGTACGTGGGCACGGTGAACTTCTCCAGAAAGCACGAAGCCCCCGCCCGGTGGCCGAGGGCGGGGGTGGCTGTTCGTGTCGAAGGGCGTCGGGGACGTGGTCTGCTCAGCGGTCTCGGCTGGTTGGGGCTGGCGTGCGCTGGTGTGCGTTCGATGACGCTCGATTGGGTTGGAGTGGGCCGGGGTGGGCGCCACTCCGGTAGCCGGGGCGCAGTGTTCGCAAGGTCCGCGTCAGGTCTCGTAGCGGTCGCGCATCGCGTCCCAGAACTGCTGGGGCCGGGTGGCCTCGCAGCCGTCACACCGGTACCCCGCGAACCAGACGCGGGCCGGCCGTCCTGTTGGGCTGACTCGCGGGAGCAGCCGAACTCGGGGCGAAGCGGCCGGAGGCACAGTGGGCAGGAGTCCGCCTTGATGGACTTCGGCTTCCGGGGCCGCTTTGTCGTCCTGGACCTGGACGGCGCGGAGGTAGCTGAACGCGCTGATCGCCGCGTGCGGGGTCATCGGTGCGAGCGGCAGGGCGATGGTGTCGGGCATGACGGCTCCTCACGTACGGGCCACCGCGCGGATCGCAACGGCCCCAGATCCAGAGCCTGGGGGAGTCGCCCTGTGGACAGAGTCCGCGCACCGAAGGTGACCACCTACCCCCCTTGTCCAGGTTCGGACGGCCGTGCGTTTCCCCTTGACAGGGTCCACCAGGTGCGACAAACCGCCCACCTCGGTGGGGGAGAGATCTCCGTCCCGGCACGCTGAGTGACGGATGGGGAAAAGCCGCTGCCGGACCCGGTACACCACTGGGAGACTCCGGAGATGACCACGCAGCGCCTCCCGTTCCCCGTGCCCGACGAACGCGCCCACTACTTCGTCGGCCAGTACGCCGACATGCACGACCTCGTGGCGGACCTGGTCGTGCCCGACGGCGTCCCCGAGGCTGCGGCGACCGTCCTGCGCACGGCCCGGGAGCTGCTGCGCCAGTCGTACTACTGCTTCGAGTTCTCCACCGTGGCGGTCCTGCACTCCCTGATCGCGGTGGAGATCGTGCTGCGCGACCGGATCCCGGGTGCGGGCAAGAAGCCGCTGCAGAACCTCATCCAGCAGGGCGCGGAGACCGGCGTCCTGACCGGCCGGCAGGCGGAGTACCTCGACTACGGCCGGAAGATCCGCAACGGCATGGCGCACGGCAAGACCACGCACGCGGCGATGCCGCCGGCTATGGCCGTGCCGATGGTGACGACCTCATTCACGATCGTCTCCGAGCTCTGCGCCGCACCCACCACATGATCACGGCTCGATGCACCAGGCGGGGGACTGCGGGTGTGACCAGAGGTGGGACCACCGAAGTCGGCGATCTTCCATTCGTGCAGTTCAGAGGCCGTGGGCAAGCCCTCCTCAGAAAACGACACCCTTCCTCGCGAGAGCCGAGGGGAAAGGTGATCCGTATCCCGGGCCGGCGGCCGCGTGGAGGGGTAGATCGGGCCCGGCCACGATTGCCGGTTGGCAGCGTGGCCGGACACGCGATGAGGGAGTTGTTACGCCTTGCCTGCGGCTTCGAAGCGGAAGCCGAAGAGGCCGCCACCAAGCCGGACGTCGACGGCCTGGCGCACGGGAGCTGTCAATGTCAGCCGCAGGACGCGATGAGGTCGCGGAGGATCCCGGACGTCAAGTCGGGGGGTGCCGCCTCGGTCGCGACGCGTTCCATGAATCCGTTGTAGACCGCCGCGTCGGGACCCCGCACCTGAGCCTCCCGCAACGTCTCGGCGTGCCCCAGGATTGCGTGGACAATGCTCTCCGTGTTGTGCGGTCGCTCGGCAGCGTCAGCCAACCGGTACAACTGCTCCTGGTACCGCGAGTGGGCGTCTCCCCGGCTGATGTACTGGGCGCCGGAGAGTTGTTCCGTGTAGACGATGTCAGGCAGCAGCCGTTCCGCGAAACGCAGGATCGTCACCGGTTCGCCGATGTCCACGACACCCCCTGCGCGGAAGGGCACGATCTGGATGGTGACGTTGGGCCACCGCGCGAGACGCAGAAGGTGCTCGAGCTGTTCCTGCATCACACGGCGGCTACCTACCTGGCGGAGTAGGACCCCCTCGTCGAGAACAGCGTGGAGCTTGGGAGCGTGGATGGAATCCAGCAGCTGCTGGCGCTTCATACGCAGCTCCACCCGGCGATCGATCGTTTCCTCCTCATCAAGAGGCAACCCAGTCCGGAGGATCTCCCTCGCGTACTTGGGTGTCTGGAGCAGGCCGGGAACGAGTCGCGCCTCGTATGTCTGGATGGAATCAGCGCTCTGCTCCAGGTCGAAGAGGAGCCTCAGCCGCTCGGGCGTGATGTCGTTGTACTCGTGCCACCAGCTTTCCCCCTGGGCCGCGTTCAGGGTGTCAAGGAGGCGGTTCCTTTCCCAGGGGTCGTGAACCTCGTACAGGTCGAGTAGCCGTTCCAGCTTGTCCGCCGACCCTGGCACGGGCTGTCCGTGTTCGAACCGGGAGACCGTGGCAGTCGAGGCGTGGACCCGCAGCGCGGCCTCGGTCTGGGTGATGCCACGGTTTTCACGCAGTTCACGCAAGCGCGCGCCCAACAGAATGCGTTGAGCCGCAGGGGCGAGGCGCCTGCTGGCGGGGAGCCGGGGGGTGGCGGATGCCGTCGGCGCGGCGGCCGCTCGGGCTCCGTCCCGGTCCAGAGGAGCGAGGTGCCTGCCAGTGGGAAGCGGGGGGATGACGGATGCCGCCGGCGCGGCGGCCGCTCGGGCTCCGTCACGGTCCAGCTCCTCCAAGGCGCCGCTGACGTGATAGCGGGCCGCGGTGCTCAGCCAGTTCTTCGCCTCGTCCCTGCGCCCCTGTGCGAGGAGTTCGAGCCCAAGGGCGTACGCCTGATGGCCCAGTTCGGCCTGCTCGGCTTGGAGGACCACCGTGGCCCGCTCGTGATCCGTGAGCTGCTCAATGCTGTCCATGACCGCTTCGAAACCGCCCTCGGAGCCGCTCAGGGGGGGCTGAGGCGGCCAGGTACCGGCGTTCACTCGCATTCTCCCTTTCCCGTGGCCATCGGTCGGTAGTGCTCCAGAGCGCTGGCGCCGCGGAGCGTCGCCAAGGCCCGTTTGAGTAGCTTCTTCACTCCGTTCTCCCCGATCCCCATGAGTACGGCGACCTCCGCGACGCTGAGGTCGTCGAGGTACCGGAGGCAGAGGGCCACACGCTGCCTGTGTGCCAGGCCGGCCAGGGCCCGTTCGACGTCCACGCCCCGCTCGATCGCCACAGGAAGGTGCGTGACCATCACGCGCATGAGCAAGGCCATCTCCGGCTCGTCGACGGGGACCTCCCGCGCGATGCCGCGCCTCTCCCAGAATTCCGCGATGCGGCATCGGGCAATGGAGTAGAGCGCTTTCGCCGGCTCGTCGTAGAACTCGACGTGGTGGTCATACCTGACGAAGAACAAACGCCAGGTCTCCTGGCACAGGTCCTCCGCCTCCTGCGCTCCTCCCACCCGGCGCGCCACGAACGCGTCCAGCCTGGGGTGCTGGGCCAGGTAAAAGTCCCTCATGGCCTTCCGGCGCTCAGGATCCTTTGCGGCTCGGGCTGCGGGACCGCTGCCCTCCGTCGATGTCATCGAGCCTCGTCGACGTCGATGTCGGCGCCGACACGGACCGACCACTGGGCTTCAGACAGCCTCTGACGTGCGGAAACCGCCTGCCCGCTCGCTCCGGCTGCGTCCATAACCGTCGCGATGGACCGGCGTTGCTCTCGGGCAAGGAGGACCTTTCCCAGGATGCGCAGCCCCGCAACGGTCACACCACATAAGCCGGAGATCGCCAACGCCAGCTCACTAGGACCCATCGACCGCAGCACTGCAGGATCACCCACTCCCTACCCAACCGAAACACTGTCACCTGTACATCGGTGCAGAACCCGGTTTCGGGTACCCCCAGCCCCGCCGTTCTTCCTTCGGACGAAGTCCCGCGCTCGCTCGCGATGGCGAAGCTGACCAGACACGTCACTCACTAGCGGCGTCAGCTGTGCCCCGCACGGCGAGAATCTCCGAGACCGGGCAGCCCCATGCCGCGCCCGGGCCGGCGGGGCCGTAGAGCGTGAACCCGCACGCCTTGAAGAACGCCTGCCGGTCAGCCGCGTCGGCGCCGTCCTGCGGCACCAGGGCCAGGAACGTGTCGCCGGCCTTCTGGGCCCGGCGGGCGATCTCAGTGAGAAGTGCCCGGCCGACCCCGCCGCGACGACCGGTAAGGGCGACCGCCATCGTTGAGATGAACGTCTGCTCGCCGGGATGCGCCTCCCGGCCTTCGTCGTGCCCGAAGTCGCAGTGGAGCTGGAACTCGGCGACCCCGACGACAGACCCTTGGAGCTCGGCCACGACGACGTCCAGGCCCTCGGGGTCGTAGAACCTGCCGTCTCCCAGATGATTCGAGTACAGCAGCTCCTCCACCACCGAGTAATCGGCTTGGACGATGTCACGGATGAGCGGCATGACCCAAGTGTTCCAGGACCGCGGCGCGGAGGCACCGTCTACGGGCGCCGAGGTCTACGAGCGCTTTGCCTGCTGGCCCATGGTGTCGACTCTGGCAGAGGTGCAGAGCATTACGCTCCTTCCATGTGGAGTGAGTCGAACAACTATGGCTTCGAGAACGAGCTGGACTACCTGCGGTCGATCAAGGAGGACGACAGCTATACGTTCACGTACCCGTTCGAGTACATCACTAAGAACTACGGGAACGACTATTACGACATCGGCACAGCGGACATGGTGGTCCGGGTCCAGTGGAACGACGCAGAGGCTGGTTACACGGTGGCCTACGACGTCCCCCGAGATGGACAAGATCGACCCCGCTGAGGGGAACGGCGATGCAGCGAGCTTCTACGAGAGCGACGTTTACTGGAGGCTCGTGAGCGACCTCGACGGCATGGGGATCAGCTCCGAGCTTCGTGCAATCTAAGCACGGTTGGCTTGCCATCGCAGACGCCAGGCTGAGAGCGGGATACCGATCGGCTCCGTGGTGGTGCCCGGCCCCTCGTGAAGCCGGGCACCACCACGGGCCAACAGCCAGAGCACCAGGCCCCTCGGGAGGGGATGGAGAGGGGCCAGCATCGACCAGCAAGGGGCGGCGGTCCTGTACGCCGTCCCACCGCCAAGGTAGGAGCCCCTCCCGCACAGCGCAGCTTCTGATGGGCTGCCAGGGCGACGCCCCTTCCCCCGCGATAGCGGACTGGAAGAGGCGTCGCCCATCAGGGTCCGACCGCGGAGCTCAGGCCGGCTGCGTCTGAAGCCCGGCGAGGGGAGAGCGCCGGCCCTTGCCGACTGTACGCAGCTGCGCCCAGTCGACCTCGGGGTGTGCCCCCGGGGAGCAGACGCTGACGGCCGCACTCGACAACCCCGACGGCCACGCCCTCTGCCGCGCCCAGGAGGCCCGCGCCGACGCGGAGGACAGGGAGCGCCGCGCCGCACAGCGGGAGGCGGAGCGCTCGGTGTGCCCGCGGTGCGGGGCGAACCTCAGCGACGAACGCTGGCAGCAGCTGCGGCACGGTAGCCGGCCTCGAGCCGGGACAGCTAGGGCGTGTATCAGAAGCCCGCTTCGAGTGAGCTGTCAGTTGGCAGCAAGAATGCTGGAGAGACTCACAGCGGGGCGGTCAAGCATGCCTGTCAGCGTGCGCTGCTGGCGCTCGGTCAAGGAGGCAACAAAGATCACGGCGTCAGCGTTGGCCTGGTCACAGGCCTGAGCTACTTCATGGACTTTCCCGTAGCTCAGCAGAGTCCGCGAGGAGTAGGGCAGATCCATCTTCTGGACCCCGCCGGCCGAGACGCCTCGCCGTTGCACAATCTGCACGACGACCCGAGCGCCGCGCGCTGCCAGTTCTCTGGCTGCCGACACCATGAGCGTTTCGAAGTCCTTCTGCTTCGCAGAGAAGTAGCCAACCAGGACTACATCAGCGCCCACGTTCGTGAGTCGGAACGCCCGGCGCTGGGTCGGCTTCGAGGGCACGCGGCGAGCCAGGCGCCGGTCGCGCCTTCGAGGCTGATGCATGCGCCACAGGCTAAATGCCTTGTTGCCTGCGGTGATACCGGATTTCTCTCTGACCGAGCTTAGCGAGCAAGATCAGAGCCACTCGTTGATGGCGGCGATCGTGACGGTGGCCTCGTAGCGGACGGAAAGTTTGTCGTGTCTTGTGGCCACCGCCCGGTGGCGTTTGAGGCGGTTGATCCCGCACTCGACCGCGTGGCGCTGGCGGTAGTCGACCGGGTCGAAGTGCGGCGGTCGGCCGCCGCGGGAGCCGAGCTTGGCGGTTGCGTGCCTGGTCGGCCTTGTCAGGGATGGTGCAGCGGATCCTGCGGCGGCGCAGGTAGTCGCGGTTCTTGCGGGAGGCGTACGCCCTTGTCGGCCCGCACGCGGTCGGGCCGGATCCGTGGCCGGACCGGCCCGATGCGGGGCACGCGAACCTTTGCCAGCACGGGCTCGAACTGTGGCGAGTCCCCGCGCTGTCCTGCCGTGATCACGATCGACAGGGGCTTCTGGCCCCGCTCGACCGCCAGGTGCAACTTGGTGGTGAACCCGCCGCGCGACCGTCCCAGCCCGTGATCGACCGGCTCGGTGAACACGCCACCCGGCGGTTCCTTCTGCAGGTCACCCCACTTCCGGGCCCCAGCCGCGTGCTGGCGGGCGCGGCAGACCGTGGAGTCGACGCTCAGGTCCCACATGATCGCACCCGCTGCGTCGGCCAGGGACTGGAGCCGGGTGAGGATCCGCTGCCAGGTGCCGTTCCGCTGCCACCGGCGGAACAGGTCGTAGACCCGGCCCCACGGCCCGTACTCGACGGGCACATCCCGCCACGGCACACCGGTCCGGACCCGGAACCGTATGCCGTCGATCAACCGCCGCCGAGGCCAGACAGGGGGCCGCCCCGCCTTCGCCCCTTTCGGCAACAACGGCTCCAGCGCGGCCCACTGCTTGTCCGTGAGATCTCCCCGCCCCATGAACCATGATCATTCACAGCCCAAGATCCACTTTCGATACACGGCCTAGTCGGCGTTGACGGCGACGGCCTGGCCAAGGACCGCGCCGATCTTCAGGGGAACTCCGGGACGCTTCGCCCGGCGCGGTCACGAGATTCCCGTGGCACAGCTCCGGCGCCACATATGCGCCCACCGGGCCTTTGTTCGCAGCCCCCGGTGACCTTTGGACCATCGGTCGCCCCGCGTAGACATCCCAGAGCGGGTCTTCAAGGAGCGGGAGGAGCCGGGAAGGCAGCGCGCCCCGGTCGGGATCCGGGGCATGCTCGCTGGGTCTGCTACTTCGTCTCCAGCAGTTTGGCTGTGCTTACGCGGTCCGTGTCGAGGAACGGGTTGGCGGTGATGTCGAGGCCGAAGAGCGCGTAGATGTGTCGCAGGGCTTCGTAGGCGTCGCGCTCGGGTTCCCCCAGGGCCTTCCAGCTGTGGTTCCAGTCGTTACTTGTGGCCGGCTGGGGTGAGCCCAAGAGCGGGAAGGTGGGGTCGTCACCGGGGGCTAGGGTGCGCGCGGGCGGGCGGGTGAACTCCGATGCGACGATTCGGTGCGTCCATGTGCCGTCGACCAGCGGAAGGACGTGCTGGTCGACCAGCCGGAAGTACTCCAGGGTGATCTCGGTCAGTACGAACACGCTGATCCGGGCGTCCCTCGCTGCTGGAGTTTCGCTCCATCGCCCAGCCGAGCATGTCCGTGGTCGCGGCTGCGGCCGCCGTGACCGTCCCATCCGATTCGACCAGCAACCCACGGCGAGGAGGTTCCGCCAAGAGGAGACCGCCCTCACGAGGCTCTGGACGCTTGTAGTCCGAGGACCAGTTGAAAGCCGTAGGGACTCCGGAGCGTGCTCTGGTGCGTCAGGACATCCCGCAGGGCCGCCGTCGCCGTACATGCCGGAAACAGATCCCGCGCGGATGATCGGGGACGCTCTGGAAGAAGAGCACCGGCGTCTCCTCAACTCCCAGGGTTACGCGCAGGTCCTCCCGGCTCCTCACGACGGTCCGCGGCCGGAGTGGGGGCGGCCATCGGGCGCGCGCCGAGTGCGCAGGCCGTCGTTCACCAGCTGGTACACCTCATCCGGCCGGAGGTAGACCGTGGTGTCGCCGTTGCGGATTGGGACCGTCCAGCTGCCCTTGACGAACTGGCCGTTCTCGGTGATCCCGCGTGTGACGAGCGCCCATCGCTCGGACTCGGGCGCGCCGGTACTTCGATTACGAAGTAGTGCCCGGACGCCGTCGGGTCGGCGGCGGGGTGGTCGTACCAGTAGAACTTAACCTTGAGCAGTGGGCGTACGTACTCGTTGAGGACGTCCTTGTAGGAGTCGGTGTTCACCACCTTCCTCTCGAAGGGCGTCACCTTCTCCGCAACCTCATAGAGCTCGCTCGGGCGCTTCTTGGCCTTGAAGCCGCACACGATCAGACCGCCGCCGGCGTTCGCGAACGCGGCGACGTCCTTGGCGAGCTCGAACTTCCCCTTGTCGGTCCGTTAGGTCGTACGGCCCGCTGGGGCGGGACGCTCTTGAAGTCGACCCACTCGCTCTCTGGCGTGCCCAGGATCTCGTTCGGCTTCTGCGCGGTGAGGTAGGAGATGAGTTGCACCATGCTGTCGGCGGCCATACTGCTGGAGCCTACGCACACGAGGGCACAGCCTGCGCGACAGCCGCCCCTCAACGTTTGATTGATTCGCTGGCCGGCGGAGGCCTGCTCTGGGCCGAGTGGCGTGTCCGCGGCGACGAGCGGGAGCGGGTAGGACAGGCGCTCCGCAGTCCCACGCTCACCAGGGATACTGCTGGGATTGAGTGAAGGGTGACTCGCTAATGGCTCTGGAGTTCGATACACGCCGTCCACCGGTCCGTGCCTCGCAGTATCTGGAGTTGGTCAAGGCGGTCCGCGCGGCGAGCGCAGCGGACGAGCTGGACTGGCTGGAGTGGAAGTCGACGCTGGAATTTCAGCCGAAGAACAAGGCGGACAAGAGCGCTCGTGCACATCTGGCACGCGCCATCATCGGTTTCGCTAACCGCCAGCCCGACGTTGCCCTGCGCAACGTGGAAGGATACGGGCTCCTGGTAGTCGGGGTCGATCCAGAGGGCTACTACGGCGTCGACGAACTCGACAGCGTCGAGCTGGAGCGGTGGATCACGCGCCGTACGTCGGTGAGGAAATCGACTGGCGCACCACTTACGTCCACGTCAGCGAGGAAGGGCATGAACGGCTTCCGGTCCTGATCGTCACGGTCAGTCCTCCGAGCTGGGGCGATCCGATCTATTGCATCCGTAAGGAGATCCCGCCGCCTCCACGGGGTGAATCGGAGCAGACGAAGGACAAGGAAACGATCCGCGAAGCGACGATCTTCGTACGGCGTACGGCCGGACGGACCGTGCCCGAGCGGTTGACATCGATCGTCTGGGCGAGCGCCTCCTGCGTAGGCACCAGGCGCTCGACCTGACGCTTTCCGTGCAACAGGGTGTCGTGCCCCATGTAGTCACTCCAGCTGACGACCTGGACCGCGTTGTCGACGCGGAACGCGAGCGCCTCGTCAGACCTCTGCGGTCTGCTACAGGGGGGTTGGCCATGGAGCAGATGATGAGGAGGCTTCTCCTATCCGGGATCGACCCCGGATCCACGCAGCCGCGAAGGGTATCTGGAAGAGGTCAACCAGTATCTGGAGGCGCTCAGGAACGCCCTCCCGAAGACACTGCCGGAAGTCGCGGCACTCGCCGCACCGCGCATCGCGCTGCGTCTGCACAATCGCACGCACATCCACCTCAAGGACGTGCAGATCAGGCTGGAGTTGCCGGACGGCGTACTCGCCCTGCCTCCGATGGACCCCGATGACCAGGACAAGAGCGATCCGGTCTCGAGAGAGCTGCCCAAGGCGCCCCGCCCTTACGGGCCGGTGAAGCGAGACCTGTATGGCGGCTTTCCTCCCTCCCTCTTGCAGCCCTCCCTGGGTGTCATGCCTGCCTCCCTGCCGCATACATGGGAGATCGAGGTGGTTGGGAACACGGTTGTCTTCCCCGAGGAGGACGTGCGCGTCGGCTTGTCAGAGGACCTGGTTCCGTTCGTGGCCGTGACCGAACAACCCCTATCCGGGACGTTGCAGGTGTCGTGGACAGCC
>NZ_BAAAXG010000009.1 GCF_039535475.1 Streptomyces showdoensis
GCTGCAGCTCCAGTTGGGCCAGGTACTCGGCGTGGGCCTCGGGGGCCTCGCGGTGGGCGCGAAGGGCGGCGACCTGGCGGGCCTCGGCCTCGGCGCACAGGGTGGCGAACTCGGTGCTGGCGGCCGGTGGGCGGTAGGCCTCTCGGTGGGCGGCGAGGGCTTGGTGGTAGCCGGCCGACGCGGTTTCCCGGCTCCGGACCGACCTTGCCTCGGCGCCCGGGGCGGCCTCGGGGTTTACCGCGGTAAACCGATCTGGCTCGGCGGGGGTGACCGTTCCGATCGGCAGGACGCGGATGCTGCGGACGGCATCCGCACCGACCTTGTCGTTGATCTGGTGGCAGAGCTGTCCGCCGAGGAGTCGCAGTTGGGTGGCGTAGGCGGGGGATCCGGGACGCAGGTCGAGGCGGCGGCGTTCGGCGTCGTAGGCGACGGCCAGGACGTTCCCGTCGTACTGCGGGTAGAGCTCGGTCCAGCGGGCGAGGATGTTGCCGCCCTGGACTCGGCCGGTCCAGCCCTGCTCGGTGCGGAGCCGGTCGAGGACGGCGCCGAAGGTCTGGGGGTCGCGGCCGTCGATGCCGCGGCGCTGGAGCCGGCGGACGGGCTTGACCGGTCCGGTGCCCGGTCGGCGGCCGGTCTTGTAGGCGGCGAGGGCCTGGCGGGCGAGGTCGGCGCCGGAGGGGCGCGGTGCGTCAGGCATAGGTGGCGTCCTTCCAGGGGTTGATGCGGATGTTCGTGGAGATCTCGAGCTGGGCCAGGCGGACGAGCCGGTCGCCGTACACCTTGCGCGCGCCGTCCTCGCCCGCGGTGGCGATCCAGGCGCGGACGATGCCGAGGTCGGAGGTGGCCTGCAGCTGCATCTCGGCGAGGTCCTCGGTGCTGAGGTCGATCTCGCCCTCGGCGACGTCGATCCCGGCTCCCTCAGCGACGGGGAGAGCGCAGCCAGCCCAGTCGCCGACGGCGTTCCGGGGGCCCTCCTCGTGCGAGGCGGAGTCGAGCTCGGCAAGGCGCGCGGCGTCCTGGGCCAGGGTGCTGCGGATGAAGGCGGCCGGGTGCTTCGGACGCCAGCCCAGGCACATGCCGCTGAGCTCGTCGGCGATCTGCTGCCCGGTCAGACCCCGGTCGAAGAGCGGCCGCAGCACGAACGCGAGCCGCCGGAGCCGCCGCTCGCCCTGCGTCCAGTTGACCAGGGCGCGGACCAGGCGGGTCTCCTGGAGCTCCCGGGCGACCTGAGCGGGAGAACGGCGGGCGGCCCCGCCGTTGCTGTTGCGCTTGTTGTCGGTCGAGGTGGATGCGGTTCGCCGCGCGCGCTTGCGCGTCGTGTCTTCTTCACCACCCACTACCTGCACCTGACCCTCCTCATCTACCGAGACCAGGGAAGGGGGCGCACAGCGGTTTTCCACAGGCGGGTTGTCCACAGGCTTCGGGGGGGTGGCGAGGGCGCGGGCCTCGTAGCCGGAGCCGATGATCCGGTGGCCCATGGCGCGGTCGTAGACCGGGGGGATCACCGCGGCGTAGATGGTGGCGGTGCCGGCGTAGCCGGTCAGGCCGAGGGCGCGGCGGACGTTGGTCTTGGTGCCGTGCACGACCCAGACGAGGGCGCCGAGCTCGCGGAGGACGGCGACGTGCCGCTTCACGGTCGCCCGGTTGATGCCGAGGCGGGCGGCCATCTCGTCGAGGCAGTACCGGGCGTGCCCGGTGTCGTAGTCCATGCGCGCAGCGAGGTCCTCAGCGACGGCGAGCGTCGTGCGGTTGGCGCGTGGGTGGTAGCCGGCCTGGATGAGCCAGCGGGTCGAGCGGAGCCACCGGCGGGGGCCCGTCCGGCGGGACGCCGTGTGCGCGATCTCCTGCTCGGCACCGCGCACGAGGACGTGCTCGGAGACGGTTCTCTGGCACGGGATGTCACCCGAGGGGAGGGAGATAAGCCGCGAATCGCCCTCTCGGGCGCGCGGAAGCTGACAAACAGCAGCGTCGTACTGCACTATGTACCCGTTCCTGCTCTCGGAAGAGGGCATGAAAAAGCCCCGCTTCGGTGGGTGCTGGTTCTGGTGCGAACCTGAAGGACGCTCGAAACTCGGGCCCCGTCGCCAAACGGGATCTGAAGTTCGGGCCTTAGCTCGAAGCGCCAACTTCGAGCCGTAGGAAGTGGCCGCGCACGGTGCGCCAACACCAGCGGCCGGCGGTTGAGGATGTGCCCCCGCCAAGGGGCCCAGGGACCTCCCGCCTAGGAAGTCGCTACGTCATCTGATCTCTCTCTCTCTCTCGTTCGTTCGTCACGCCGGTCCTCGAGGCGAGGAATCCCGGCTGCCTGATGGTCGGCGCGGTCAGAGGCGGCGAGTATCGCCAGCGCGAACTGCCGCGCCTCGGCGGTCTTCGTGGGGCTCGCGGCGCCCGTCAGGGAGGACAGCTTCAGGAGCTGGCGCCTGCTCTCGGGCAGCGTCAGGTCAGCGGCGGCCGAGGACTGCCCGGCCGGGCTGCTCATCGCGTGGTGGGGGTAGTCGTGGTGTGGCCCGCGCTCGACGCCGGTGTGATCTTCACGGCGGAGCACTGGGTCCCACTGGTCGCCCTCCAGGGAGGGCGGCTACTCTGCTGCATGTCGGCCTTACCTAACTTCCGGTGGGTGTGCCGACGGAGGCCGGCACCTTCTGGCGAGGTGTGTCGGCCACGGCCCCGCTCCAACGCTTGCCGGCGAAGGACTTCAGCGGGGCCTTCGCCCTTTTCAGGGCTCCGGCCAACGGGCGTCTCGGTCCGCTCGGTGTCTGAGTGGTCGTCTGGCGCCAGGCGCAGCCTATCCCTTGAGCTCGCCATCGAGCTACCTCCCTTCCGGATCGGTCCGGTCGTGTCGTACGAGCCGACTTGTCATCAGATATCCAGGTCATCGGACAGTCGTGCGATCGGGCGTCCGTGTCCTAGGAAAGTTCAAAGAAAATAAGTCGTTCAAGCAGCCGTGCGGCCCTGTCCAACGGAAGAGACCAGCAGCGAAAAGGAAGTAGGAGGAGCCGGGCTGCTCGGGCCGTCGGTGGGTGGCTGCTCGGCGGCACGGGCCCGGCGCCTCGCGCGGGCGCGGGTGGCCGCAGGTCTGCAGACCGTCTTGCAGCGGCACCTCTCGTCGTTGTACCGGCGCTCGCCGTGTGCCATCCCCTCTTTCCGGGCGGCCTGGCCGGCGGCCCGAGCGGCGAGGAACGCGGCGGCGAACTCGGGGTCTTTGGTGGCGTACTGCGTGGGCACGTACCCGGTCACGCCGACCCGGGCGGCGGCGTCACGCAGGTATGCCCCGGCGGTGACCGCCGCGAGGAACTTCTCGCGGGCGTCGGGCGTGAACGTCGGCGGGCGGCCCCGCCCGCGGGTCACGTCCGGTCCCGGGCGGTGCGCACGTCGGTGTCGGCCGGGTGCAGGGTGTTCAGGGACCGCTCGGCCAGCTGCCCCATGCCGGTGTACCCGGCTTCTGTCAGTGAGCCTCGGAGGCGGCGCAGGGCGGCGTCGTCCCAGCGGGGCTGTTCGGCGAGCTTCCGCAGGCGGTACCCGACGGTCAGGGCGGTGTTCCACACGCGTCGTACGGCTTCGGCGTCCAGGTCGGGGAAGAGGAGCTCGGGGAGCTTGTCCGGCTGGCCCACGACGTCGAGCTCGGCGGCCGCGAGGACGCCGGCCAGGAACTGGGCGGAGGAGACCGCGCGGGCGGTGAGGGCCTGGTCGGCCTGGCGCAGGGTGGTGGGGTGGGTGGTCACGCGGCGGTCTCCATGATGCGGACGGGCAGGGGAAGCAGCGACGCAGCCGGGGCCCGGTGCGTGAGCACCAGGTGCCGGGCGGCCGCCGGGGCGGGGACGGGCCGGACGCGCGGGTAGTCGGGCAGGCCCGGGATGACGAGCTGGACCGGTCGGCCGCGCTCGATGCGTCGCTGGCGGGCGCCGTTGGTGCTGGGGGCGGCGACGATCGGCCAGCGGCCGTCGGGCACGACCCGGGTGCGGGCCGGGAGGATCCCGCAGGCGCGCGCCGCTTCGAGGAGGAGTTCGCGGCTCGCGGTCTCCTTGTCCAGGCCGAGCAGCGTGCACAGGGCGGAGCGCTGCCAGTTCGCGGTGCGGAGGTCCATGTGGGCCCGGTAGGCGACGAGCTCCTCGTCGGTCTCGCGGGCGAGCGCGGCCAGGAGGCGGCGCTTGGCCGCGAGGCTCTCCGGGGAGAGCTTCGCGATGGCCGGGGGCAGCGCGGCGGTGGGGGCCGGTTCTGGCAGAACCGGCTGGGCCGTGCGGCTGGCGATGAGCGCCCGGTGCCGGTCGAGGGACCGCTGCCCGCCCATGATGTGGTCCGGCTCGGCCAGGCCGCCGCCGGGGACCTCGGTGTTCGCGTAGATCCGGCAGGCGGCCAGGACGGGGCACCGGTTGCAGATGGCGATGGCACGGCGCTCGTACTCACGGCGCAGGGCCTGGGGCAGGCCGCCGTCCTCGGTAGACCTCGCCCAGGCGTCGAGAGGAAGGGTGTCGTCGGCCGCGGACATGCGGGGCTGGTCCGGGTCGGGGGCGCAGCCGCGGTAGGCGTAGTGGCGGTGTTCGGTGAAGTCGGTGTAGGCGGTCTCGGTGGTGGTCACTGGGTGGGGCCCCCTTCCTGGGAGTGGCGGGTGTGGGCGTAGGCGGCGTCGACGGTGTCGCAGGCCTCGGTGAGGACGTCGTCGGCGGTGGTGCGCGCGGCGAGCCGGGCGCGCAGGGAGGCGACGTCGCGGTCGAGGGAGCTGTGGATGAGGCGGACGGCGGCGGCGCGGTTCCGGTCGCGATGGCGGTGGTAGACGGTCCCGGCGCCGTACCCGGCGAGGACGCCGGCCAGTACGGAGAGGGTGAGCAGCGCGGGGTGGGCCACGGCGGGGCCTCCAGAGGGTGGGGTGGGTGGGTTGGCCCCGCCGTGGGGCGCGGGGTCAGGCGGCGTGGAGGATGGCGCGCAGGCGGGTGCCGATCCAGGCGCCTACCTGGGGGGAGACGGCGTTGCCGAAGCCGTCGACCTGGTTGCGGGCTGAGCCCCAGACCTTGAAGGTGCCGCTGTAGTCGGCGAAGTCGACGTCGAAGCCGCAGCCGCGGCCGACCTCGTGGGCGGCCATCATGCGGAAGTAGCACTCCTCCAGCGGCAGGTCGGCCAGGGATGCCCGCCACTCGGCCGTGAGCAGTGCCGTGGTGTCGCGGGTGGTGAGGGTGCCGAGCGGGTCGAGCAGCGGGTGCGGTGCGGTCTCGTTGCCGAGGGGCCCGTTCTGCTTGAACCAGCCGGCCGCGGTGAGCAGGCCGGGGATCTGGTCGGAGGTGAACGTCGGCATGGCCTCGCCGTGCACGGTGGGGACCGTGTTCTTGCGGAACGGGATGATCCCGGAGGACACCACGGCGAGGGTCTCCGAGCCGACCTGGGTGGGCAGGGGCTCCCCGGCGCCGCGCGGACCGCCCTGGTAGTTGTCCACGGCGAGCGCGATGGGCGGGGTGATGATGCCGGTGGTGTTGGTGGCCGGCTGTGCCCACAGGGGTTCGTCGAAGCCCCGCGAGCGGCAGTTGGAGCCGGGCCGCTCGAAGGTGTTCCCGGCCGCGGCCATGATGGCGCCGGTCGAGAGGATCGACGTCTCCTGCTGGCTGGTCTGGGTCGCCAGCGGCTGCCAGGGATGCCGCTCGGAGCCGTAAACGGCCTTGGCGGGCATGAGGACGGCCGGGAAGTCGGCGAACCGCTGGCGGCAGCGTTCCGCGCGCGCCATCGTCGCGGCCGCGAGCGGCCTGGGCCGGTCCCCGATCCGGGTGCCGAGCGTGCTCAGGTCCAGCGCGGCCAGCGACGGCGTCATCGGCGGGACGACCGGCCGGCGGCAGCTCGGGCACCGGTACTCGTACTGCTTGCCGTAGCGCACCGACCCGGTCGGCGGGATACCCGTGCGCCAGGTCCACACGGCCTCGACGTCCTTGTCGCAGTGCAGGCAGTGGGACACCGGACGGTGCTCCAGGTCCGGCGTGGGCAGGGACCGGTCCCAGAACGCCCAGTAGGCCCGGTCGCGGGACTGCGGCACCCCGAAGAACTGGCTGTTGAGGTACAGGACCTTGTGGTTGTAGCCGAGGATGTCGAACTGCTTCAGCCACCAGCGGTACGTCGACCCGTCGCCCACCTTCCGGCGGCCCTGGACTGCGGGGCCCCATGAGGTCAGCTCGGTCGTGCACTCGACGAGGATCAGCCGGGGGCGGTGCTGCGCGGCGTAGTGCAGCACGCAGTTCGCGGTGGCCCGGTCCCGCTCGGAGCGGGTGACGCGCGCCTCGTAGTCGGGGTCCTCCAGCTCGAACAGGCCCACGCCCTGCTCGTACGCCTTGATCGTGTTGGCCTGGGAGTGGTTCACGCAGCTCACGCCGGCCGCCAGGAAGTCGGCAGGGGGAAGGTCCCGGGCCGAGTGGTAGTCCGCGGCCTCCGGGTCCTTCCCCCTGCCGACTTCCTGGCGGCCGGGGGAAGGTCCCGGGCCGAGTGGTAGTCCGCGGCCTCCGGGTCGACCAGGTCGGCGATCCAGTGCTCGGCCTCGGGGTGGTTCGCCTCGTGGACCTCGACCTTGTAGGCGTTGTGGTTCGCCGCCATGATCGTCGTGACACCGGCCAGGGAGAGGCCCTTGGTCAGTCCCCCGAAGCCGGAGAACAGGTCGACCGCCGTCACCTCGTCGTGGCGGAACCGGCGGCGCCTGACGGCCGGGCGATGTGTGGCGGTACGGCGCTTCTTCAGCATCTGGGGCGGCATCAGGCACTCCTCTCGTGGTCGTTCCCGTCCGCGGCGGCCTTGCGCGCACCGCCGATGCGGCTGATCAGCCCGCCGAGAGTGGTCAGCTCCTGGGTGTCCGGGGCGAACAGGGCAGCGCCCAGGAGGCCTCGCTGGGACAGCTCGCCCCGGTACAGGGCGAGCAGCTGCTCGTAGGTCGTCTCCGGGTTCAGGGCCTTGGCGACGTAGTCCTGCACGGTGGGCATCGGCGTGCCCTCGCTGAGCCACCGCACGATCTTGTTGCCGGTCTCGGTGTTGGGCAGCTCGATCCGCTCGCCGGACTCGAACAGGCCCGGGTAGGAGCACTTCGAGACGGTCATGGTGTGTTCCATGTCGAGGTCGCCGACGAAGTCGAACTCGTACTCGGCGTCTGCCCGCTGGTCCGGCTTCAGCCCGACCTTCTTGGGCTCGACCCCGCCGTTCTTATTGGTGACCAGCTCGTACGCCGTCTTGACCCGCAGGGTCATGATCACGTGACCGGGGTAGGCCATGACGGCGTCCCACATCTCGTGCTCGACCGGCTTGATGGTCTTCCAGCCCGAGGTGAAGGCGTTGTTGGAGCGGGAGGCGCTGGTCGTGCGGTCGACCTGTTCAAGGACGCCGCCTCGCCCGGACCAGTAGTGCGTGCCGGAGTCGATGATCATGACGTCGATGCCCTGCCGCGCGCCGACGGCGAGCGCCCGTACCAGGGTCTGCGGGCGGAAGTCCGGCATCCGCAGGTGCTTGAAGGGGAACAGGCTGGCGTAGTGGCTGGCACGCCCGCGCTCGGTGTCGCAGACGCCGATGTTCGTGCCCATGCCCGCGGCCATGGCCAGGGCGGTGTAGGACTTCCCCGCGTTGGCCGGGCCGGTCAGGGCGATCATGGCGTTCGTCGCGGGCCGGGTGGCGTCCACGAAGGTGAGTTCTTCGCGCTGGTTCGGGACGTGCTGGGTCGGACCCTCCGCCGTCTTGCTGGCGGGGGCCTCGGTGGCCGTGGCCATGAGGTCTCTCCTATGGGGTTGTGGCAGTGCTGTGCGGCAAGGGGCCCGGTTGTCGGCGTCCAGGCCCGGGGGCCGCGCGCCGGCGTTACGCCTTCGCCGTGGTGATGTTGTGCTTCTGCAGCAGGTACGCCGCGGCGACCCGCGCCGGCGTGACCGTCCAGCCGTACTCCTGGGTCCGCTCCGGGGCGATGTCCTTGACCTGCTGCATCAGGTCGCGGTCCGGCGTGACGTTCAGGTTGACGGTTTCGGCGGTGGCGCCGGAGTTGCGGCGGGCGCGGACCGGGGCGTCGGGGACGAACTTGCCAGCGAGGAAGGCGGTGAAGGCCTCGTTCACGTCAGCGGTCAGCGACTCGGAGGCCAGGGCCTTCAGCTGCTCACGCACGTCGCGGGGCATGGGGATCGCCAGGTTGGGGTTGCCGCCGCTCCTGGTGGCCGGCTTCAGCTTCAGCAGTTCCCAGCCGCGGGGGGCCAGAACCTCGTCGAGCGCGTCGGCGAGGAGCGGGTCCGTCGGGCGGAGCTTGTCGGAGGCGACGACGAGGCGGGCGCGGATCGACTCGGAGGTGGAGCGGGCCATGGTGGGTCCTTCCGGCATGCGCCTTCGGGTCCGAGGTCCGGCCGGAGGGCGCGTGGGGGCGTGGGCCATCACAGTCTCCCATCTTCTATTGCGCGAGCCATAGGTTATGGACTCACGTGCCGGGCCGGGGTGGCCCTGCGACGCCAAGATTACCCATAACCTATTGTGCACGCAATAGGTTATGGGTAGAGTGGAGTCACACCACGAAGACGGGGGCACCGATGAAGCACACCAACCGCCAGACCACCACCCGCACCCTCACCGACCTCTACCGCGCCATCGACCGCCAGCACGCCGTCACCATCACCTACCTCAAGCCCGGCGAGACCGAGCCCACCGTCCGCACCGTCGAGATCCACGAGCTGCGCACCACCACCGCCCGCATCGCCAAGGACGGCACCGTGAAGGGCGGCGACATCGTGGTCGTGGCCATGTGCCGCCTGCGAGGCGAGGCCCGCGAGTTCCACCTCGCCGGGATCCTCACCTACACCGTCCACCGCATCGCCCACACGCTCGCCATCCCCACGAACACCACCTACGAGCCCACCCCTTCCGCTCCCGCACACGACGAGACCGCGCTCATCCACTTCGAGCTGGAGCGCGACCGCGACGACGCCGACTACCGCCCCCGCCGCCCCCTCACCCAGACCGACGCCGACCTCGCCGCGTAGGAGCAGGCATGAGCTTCCAGAGCATCTTCGACGCCATGAAGAACGCGTACGAACGAGACCACCCGGACGCCAAAGATCCGATCCCTCCGACGACCACGCCGTACCTGGAGGCCCGCCAGCTTCCGCCCGTGGACCCGCAGGTGCCGTCCGCCCACGTACGTACCGCCTACCACCTGCGGCAGGGCCCGAACATGAACAATGGCGAGCACGCCGTCCTCGACCAGCCGCTCCACTCCGGCCGCCTCAACCGCAGCACCGGCGACGCGCTCTGCAAGCCCCAGGCGAAGTTCTGGGGCCTCTACGAAAGCCCCGAGCTGACGGTGTCCTGCCAGCGGTGCCTGGAGATGGCCGCGCGGCACGGCATCACCATCCGCACCGCGCGCTGACCACGCAGCATGGCGAAGGCCACCACCCCGAACCGGGGAGGTGGCCTTCGAAGTTCACACGTATCGCGCAAGCGCAGCCTAGCTGAACCCTTCACCAGGCCGCCACCCCCTTCAAGGAGCGGCCCCGCGCCGTGCGAAGTACGCGGGGCCCGCCCTCGGGGCACACCCGTCCTGGGGGGTGTCACAACGACCGTATGCCGCCCGCCGTCAACGGGCCCGTGAGTACGAGCCGTACGGGTTACGCCACCCCGAGCGCCCGCGCCCGGCGCACGTCCAGCGGCACCGCGTCGACCGCCCGCCGCAACTGCTCCATCGTCGTCGGCAGCGGAGACCACCCGTAGCGGCCGGCCATCGAGAAGTTCAGTGCCGTCACGCCCTTCGCGTACGCCGCCATCACTCCCTTGTGCTGCAGCGTCACGCCCGGCGGGCCCACCGTGGTCGCGCGCAGCGTCACCCACAGCCCCGACCGGCCGCCCTCCAACGGCAGCGCGTCGACCACCTGCTGCCGGGACTCCAGCCACCGCCGCACCGCCACCCGAGTGCCTGCAGACAGCTCGTACCACTCGACCTCGGGTACCGGCTCCAGCTCGCCGACCGCCGCCAGCACCCGCTGCCGCGTCGCCTCTGAACGCTGGGACCCCCACCCGTACAGCACCGCCTCCACCGCCGACGGATGCACCTCTGCCAGGGCGGCGATCTCCCCGATCCGCGACGCCGACGCCCGCTGAGGCCGCCGCCGGATCCCGACGGCCGCCAGGCCCTCGGCCAGGTCCGTCAACCGCAGCGCCGCCAGCTCCCCCGAGCGAGAGCCCGAGTCCAGCACGATCCCGACCATCGCCAGGACCCGGTCCCGCTCCGGCCCCGACATGCCGATCCCGCCGCGCTGCAGCGGCCCATGCGCGGCCAGGTCCGCCAGCCCCCGGTACAGAGCCGCCCGGTCCCGCGCCGGCACCGTGTCCTTCAGCTCGGGCTGCTCGACCACCGGCAGCCACACCGCCTTCTCCGGTACCGCCAGGTCGGCCAGCAGCGCCAGGACGTCCCGTACGATCCGCAGCGTCGCCACCGGCAAGGGCCGGCCCACATCCTCCGCGCGGGCCCGCAGCTCACCCGCCTCGGCGAGCTCCCAGAACGCCCGAAGCGCCGGCCTGGTGAACAACCGCGCCGCCGACCGCCGCGCGTGCGCGGGGATCTCCTCGCGGCCGACCGCCCGGTCGAGCATCCCCACGACCATCCAGAGCTGATCCGCCCGCGAACGCGACACCTGCACAGGGACACCCCCGACGCCGGGAACCGGCTCCCGGCCGTCCCACAGCTCCCGGTCCCGAGGAGCGATCCGCTCTACGGCCTCCGCGACCTGCCGCACCGAGGGCGCATCGTACGTCTGGCCCACCCGACTCTCCTTCCACCCACCCCGAGTGGATCGTACGGGCGGGGGCGCGCGACGGCGTCCTCGTGCGTCACAAGGAGGTGCCGCCGCGGTTCTTCTGCGCTCGCTCCTGGGCAGCCTGGCCGATCTTCACCAACGGGTTCCGCGCTCCCTTGCTGTCCTCCTCGTCGATGTAGCCGATCAGCGCCTTCGACCGGTCGTCCCACCCGCCGTGCCGGCCGATGTCGACGATGTCCGCGCCGGCGTCCCGCGCCGACTTCACCCCGCCGCGGCGCAGCGCGTGCGAGGTCCATTTCCCCGGCCGGCCCGTGCGCCGGATGGAGCGGTCGACGACATCCGACGCGGCCTCTTCCGTCATCCGCCCCGACGGGTCCCCAATCGGCTCGCCGCCCCGTGTCATCTCCGGCGCCAGGTAGCCGTACCGGTCGATGCGCTGGAACAGCGGGAAGGCCGTACGGTCCTCGCCCGCCAGAGCGGCCTCCATCTCGGCGACCAGCGCGCGGACCGACCGCACGGCGCACAGCTCGGGCTCCGGGTCGAGCGGCACCTCGACCTCCTGCCACTTCTTTCTCTTCTTCCGGTACACACGGACGAGGAGCCCCCCCGCCGTCGGCCTCCGTGAAGCTCGCCGGCCAGTCCAGCGGCACCAGCTCGCTGCCGCGCGACATCAGCGCGTGCCCGAGCAGCATCAGCGCCGCGTCCCGGCGCCCGGCCAGCGTCTGCCGGTCGAGCAGCGCGAGCGCGTCGGCGAGCACGGTGCGGTCGGCGGCACTCGCCTTGCTCGGCATCGCGCGCGGGTCCTTCGCCACCGACAGCTCAGCCTGATACCCGCGCACCACCTTCCGCGCGCCCATCGTGTCCGGCGGCTTGTGCCCCTCGGCCCGGTGCGCGGCCCGGATCGACGCGATGACCCGCCCCATGGAGGAAGGGCTGTACGGGAGACCGGTCTTCTCCCGCGGTGTCCGCTTCAGGTGCGACAGGTACGCCGTCACCGTCTGCGGCGCCGCGGGCATCGGGCGCCGGCCGACGACCGCACACCACTCGGCGAAGCGCAGCATGTCCCCGCCATACGCCCGCTCGGTCGACCAGGGGATGCCGGCCTGGACGTCCTCCTCCGCCTCCGGAGGCAGCCAGGCGTCAGGGTCCGCCTCCGGCTCCCCCAGCGGGGCGACGAGTTGGCCGCGCACGGGCACGAGGTCGCCGACGATCTCCGCGTCCACGATGTCGTCGTCGCTGTTCACCGGCGTGCCCCAGGAACTCCGAGCGCCGGGTGCGTCTTCAGGTACCATCCGTCACCCGCCTCTGCCGGGCCGCCGCAGTAGCAGCAGAGCACATCGACGTCGAGGCGCCGGACCCGGTGATGGCTGTAGAGCCCGGCGGCGCACGATGCGCAGGCGGTGCCGCCAGCGGTCGCCTTCAGCATCGGTCGGCCGGTGGTCGTGAAGAGGACTGGGTGGCGCGGACCATGCGGGCAGTGCATCTCGCGCCCGTGCTCCAGCAACCAGTGCACGGGCGTTGCAGGGCCTCGCTCAACAGGGCATCCGCACACCTCCGCGACGTAGGTGCGGTCCCCGACGCGGTCCTCGACCTCCACCGGCTTCGGGCAGTGCGGCAGGAGCCGCAGGAAGACCTCGCTCATCGGGCGGCGTCCTTCTCCTCCTGGGTGGCGTACGTGCGCGGGTCGAAGACCAGCTCGGCGTGCCACATGTCCGCAGGGTCCATCACGTGCTCGATGCTCTCCACCCGGTACCGGGTACAGCGCCGGCCGCCGCGCGCCTCCAGAAGCAGGAAGTCGCCCTCGCGGATCAGGGTGCCGTCGTGACCCCAGCCCGAGGCCTGGACGCGCTGACCGCTGTCCGTGACCCGGCTGATGGAGTAGTCGTGTCCCCAGAACCGTCGGCCGGGGCCGAAGTCGTGCGTCCGGTCCGGCGCGGGAGTGGTCGTGCTCATGGCGCTCTCCCCTCCTGTGATCTTGGCTCTTGAGAAGAAACATTATCTGGAGCCAGACGTACCGATACCCCCGAACCATCCACCATTCGGGGGCACCTGACGACCAGTCGTTCCGTTGCAGACGACTTCTGTGAGAGCGATCCTAAGCTCAGAGGGTCACTCGCGGGGATCCACTGCCAGGCCGAGGATGGCTCAGCCCCCGTCGCTCGCTCGCCACGACGGCGGCACGACGTGCGCATCGATGTCCGCCTTCCGGAGAGAAGTCGTTACGACGAACTGCCGACAGAATTCGAACTCCTCTCTGGTCGGCTTCCTCCCAACGACATCCCGGCTCGTGAGCACTCGCTCCATGGCGGCCTCGTCCTCGTGGTCCCCTCCCCAGAAGATGTTCCGAGGGGTCAGAGCCTGGAACCTGGCGTAGTGGTGCAGGCTGCCTCCCAGGACCAGCCACTGCATGGCGTCCTGCAGGGCGCCGACCGTGTCGTCAAGCCGGTCCAACTGGCCGCTGAACTCACCGACATGGAAGTTGCTCCTGTCGAAGATCTTCCTGAAGGTGCCGCTCAGCTTCCGAAGGTGCGTTTCCCTTCGGGAGATCTTCGACAGAAGGGAGCCGTAAGGCCAGGACGGGTCCCGAAGGGTCGTCAGGAGAGCCAACTGCAGCAAGGCGAGACCCGCTCCTCCCTGGTCCGCCTCGAATCGCTCCGACGCTCGGCTGACCCACTTCCGGACTTCCTCCTGAGGGATGACGTACGAGGTGTCGACCGACCACAAGGGTGCGTCGAAGACGCGCGGGACGTTGTCGTCGAAGAATGCGAAGGTGTCGCGAACGGCCTGCTCCACCGTGTCGGCCGACGGCAATCCCGCAGCGTGCTTCAGCCCGTTCCGAGCATCGTTCAGCCTGCGCATGCCGGCCGCGCCGCTCAAGTCCTTGGCCTTCTTGAAGTAGTCCAAGAAGGTCGTGTTCTTGTCGACCGGAACGCTCCGGACATCACAGGTCAGAACCAGGAACATCTCCACCGCATCGTGCAGTGAGAGCAAGCTCGACGATCCCATCGGCAGGGGCTGACGGGCCTGAGACACTCCCTGCTCGTAGAGCATCCGGATGTACGCCAGCCGTTTCACGGACTGCTCGTCCAACATCGTCATCACGTGCCCCTCTCGCAGGCGCTACGAGGTCAGTTCCATCGAAGGTACAGGTGCCGACGGACTGTGCTGTAGGCATTTGTAGAGTGCGGAGCTCATGGGCCTGCTTGACCGACTTATTTTCTTTGAACTTTCCTAGGACAACAGCCGGCGGGGATCCTCCGGCGCGGTCAGATGCTCCAGGGGATCAGTTCCGCCGGTACGGGTTCGGGGGTGATGCCGTGTGCGGTGAGGAGCCGGTTTTGGGCCCGGACGTGGACCATGGCCTGGCGTAGGAGCCGCTCGCGGGATTCGACGTGCTCGCCGAGCTCGGCGACCTGGGCCTTGAGCTGGCCGATCTCTTCGCGGAGGCCGTCGATCTGGTCCTGGAGCGCGGTCCGGATTGCGTGGAAGGCGGCCTGGTCGAGCTGGCGTTGGTCGACTTCGGCCGTGGCCTCGGCGGCTTCCACGGTGGCGGCCGCCGTCTCCTGCGCGGTGTCGCGGGCGGCGGCGCGCTGCTGTCGGGCGTTGTAGGCGGTGCCGATCAGGGCGAGCACCGCGGTGGCGATGGCCGCCCAGATGCCGCTGTTCATCGAGGTCTCCATGGTGGGGGTGCCGGGCGGCGGTGGCGCCGCCCGGCCGCGCTGGATCAGACGGTGGGCAGGACGGGCTTCTTGGGGACCTTCGCGGTGACCTGGGTGCGGTCCCACATGCCGATGGCGATGGTGATGGCGGCCATGACGACGGCCTGGCGGTCAGTGGACCAGTCGAGGCCGTAGCCGATGGCGAGGGCGAGGGCGCCCTGGGCGACGCCGATGATGGCGGCGCCGAGGCCGTCGTGGACGAGGACGGCGATCAGGAGGCCCATGGCGGCCGCGGCGACGGCGTTCACGTTGGCCTGGGTCTCCGGGGAGGCGTCCCAGCCGAAGGCGGCGGCGAGCTTCACGAGGACGGCAACGAGCGTGAGCCAGGCGGCCGGCTCCCGGCCGAGGATGAGCGGGTTCTTCACGGAAGGACTCCAGAGGGAAGAAGGGGTGGAGGTGCAGGGTCAGAGGGGCTGGGGGACCTTGAGGGCGGCCCAGGTCGTGGGGCCCGGGATGCCGTTGGCGTCGGCGCCGGAGAAGCCGCACTTCCGCTGCCACTTGGCGTATGAGAGCCGGTCGGCCTCGGTCCAGTGGTCGCCGGGGCCGACGGCGTACGCGGAGCAGCCTTCGGCGACGAGTCGGCGGCCCATCAGGGTGATGAGCTCGGAACGCCGGCCGGGGCTGAAGAATCCGGCGCCCGGGAACGGCGCGTACTTCGGCGCGGACGGAGCCTTGCCAGGCAGGGTGCCGAGGAGCTTCTTCAGGCTCCCCTCCCCCGGGACGCCGTCGGCGGCCGCGCCCGTGAGACCGAGAGAGCGCTGGAAGGCCTGGTAGTTCAGGGTGTCGGCGTCGGACCAGGTCGGGCCGGGCCCGGACTTGTAGTGCTTCCCGAAGCCGCGGGCGACGAGGGCCTGGCCCACCTTGGTGATGTGGCCGCCGGTGGCGCCGTAGCCGTACTTCAGCCCGTTGATGCTGGCCTGGTAGCGGGCGGGGGTCTTCGAGCCGCCGCCGGTCCCCGGGGTGGGCTTCTTCCCGACGATCGCTGCGGCGCGCTTCACGATCTCGTCGAGCTGGGCCACGATCTTCGCGCCGGGGCAGGAGGTGTGCCCGCCCCAGGCCTTGCCGCCCATGGCGTGGTAGCCGAGTCCGCGGTCGTCGGGGCCGGTCGCCACCTTGAGCGGGACGTCGTACGTCTTCACGACCCAGGCGAAGACCTCCGCGACGCGGTCGAGCTGCTGCTCGGTGAGCGACTGGCCGCCGCGCCCCTCGTCCTCGATCGACAGCCAGCTCTTGTTCCCGCCGGCTTGGGCCCAGCCTCGGTGCTGGGTGTCGATCCACTGGTAGAGCCGGCCGTCACGGCTGGTGCCGAAGTGGGAGGAGGCCTGGGAGGCCGGGTTGCGGAACCACGCGTCGGTGCCCGCGAGGGTGCCGTCCATGATGTGCACGACGAGGCCGCGGACCTCGAGCTGGCCGTTCGGCGTGTAGTTCGGGACGGGGCGCCAGGTGGCGCCGGGCATCCGGGCCATCAGGCGTTCCCCCGCTCGGCGTCGGCGAGGTCGTCGTCGGTGGCCATCCCGCGCACCTGGCCCTCCGGGGGCGTGGTGCCCTCGTGGACAGGAAGGGTGGCCACCTCGTCGGTGGTGGTGTCGGTGTCGGGCATGGCCCGTGCTCCAGATCTTCCCCGCGCCCAGAGCTGATGTGGGTCTTCGCACTCGGTGGTGCGTCCCTCGGGGGTGGAGCGTGGGCGGAGGGTCGCCCTGGTCACAGGGTAGGCGGGTGGGGCCGGAGTGATCCCCCTGCTCCACCCGCCGAGAGCCGGATCAGGGGCGGCGGTAGGAGCCCTGGATGGTGATGGTCGCGCCGGCGGTCAGGCTGGCGCCGGTGAGGTTGGTGCCGGTGGAGTTCCGCACGCGGTCGAAGGTGGGGCTGACGGTGCCGGGGAGGGAGACCGCCTGGAGCGAGCCGCTGTTGCCGGTCATGGAGTCGCCGTTGGCGGAGACGACCTGGCGGGTGGTGCGGTCGATGTCGGTCGGCGCGGTGATGCTGATGGGGCTGCTGCCGGATCCTGCGGTCGACCCGACGACGATGTAGGCGCAGAAGTAGACCTCTTTGCCGATGACGCGGTACCAGCCGGTGCGGGTGGTGTACGTCGGCGATCCGGCGCCCGTGACAACCGGGGTGTAGGCGCTCCAGCTGGTGTCGTCGACGGTCAGGAAGGCACCCCGGAGGTTGCCGGTGACCGTCAGCGCTCCCTCAGCCGTGAGGCCGGCTGTTTCGACCAGGAGCCTGGAAAGGCCGCGCTGGAGGAGGACCTGGGTTCCGGTGACCTGGACGAGGGAGGAGGTCCCTGCGGAGCCGTCCTGGGCGAACGCCTTGATGGTGGAGACGCCGGTGTTGGCGCCGCCGATGCCTTGGATGAAGCAGTAGGAGCGGGTGTCGTTGGTGTCGAGCATCCACTGGCCGCCGTGGCCTCCGGCGGGCGACACCGTCATGAGCTTGGCGCCGCCGGAGTCGGCGGTGGGCGCCTGGAGTTCGAGCCTGGGCTGGAGGTCTCCGCCGAATTCGAGGGTGGAGGAGGAGAGGAGGCCCGGCTGGGTCTCACCCGGGTCGCCGGAGTAGAGGGCGACGCCGGGGGTGCTGGCGCCGCCGGCGTCCGGGGAGATGACGACGCGGCGCCCGGTGGTGCCGGTCTGGATGACCTTGCCGATGAGGACGTCGTCGGGGACTTCGTCGGCGACGACGGGTGCGGGGGCGACGGGCCCGTTCTGCGCGGAGGCCGTGGAGCCGGTGCCGGAGGTGTTGCGGGTGACGAGGCGGACGTAGAGCGGGGTGTCGGCCGGGATGGTGACGGTGGCGCCCTGTGGGGTCTCGATGGTGCTCTGCAGGGTGTCGGGGGTCGGGGTGAAGCCGCTGGAGGCGGACGAGTGGACCTCGACTCTGGCGAAGTCGAGGGGCGTGATGGAGCCGTCGGCGAAGGCGCCGTCCCAGCTTGCGGCGATCCCGCCGAGGACCGACTGCACGAGGGGCGTGGTCGGTGTCGGCGGGACGGGGCCGTTGACGACGTTGACGGCGGTGGTGCCGTCGGGCTGCTGGCCGACGAGCGCGCGCAGCGAGCCGCCGGTGTCGCGGATCTCGATCGCGGTGTCGTCGAGGGAGGCCGAGGAGAGCCGGGAGGTGCGCTCGACGGCGGCGAGGCGGCGCTCGATGGAGGCGAGGGTGGCGCCGATGTTCTGGGTCATGAGGTTCCTCCGTACTGGTAGAGATCTGCGGGCTTGAGCTGCACGGTGGCCTGGGGGCCGCCGGGGGCATCGGGGCGGACCGTCCAGCCGGTGATGCGGCACCAGCCGGTGTAGGTGGTCCAGGGGTTGTAGACGCGGGTGTAGATGTCGTCGCCGACCTGCCAGGAGCCGAGCGGAGCGGCGGGGGTGTCGCGGACGACGACCTCCTCCACCGCGCCTAGGCGCTGCCGGGAGATGCGTTCGGCGGAGGCGCGGGACGCGAGGACGTCGTTCGTGCGGATGTCGGGCAGGTCGAGGACGTGCTCCATGCGCAGGCGGCCGTTGCGGACCGCGGAGGTCTGGCGGCGCTTGGCCGAGCCGTCTCCGGCGCCGGAGGCGACGACTACCTGGGCGTACTCGTCGGCGGCGAGGGCGATCTCGGGGTCCTCCACGAGGTTCACGCCCGAGGCGAAGGAGATGTCGGTACGGCGGGCGCCGAGGCGCGGCCAGCCGAGACGCAGCCGTCTGATCACGGCGGTCTTGCTGGTGTTCCACTCGGCGGTGCAGGTGTAGTCGGGGGTGGCGTCGCCGGAGACGAGGTCGTCCAGGCGCTCGCCCAGGTTCGGTGTCTCCCAGGCGTTGAAGGTGTAGACGTCGCTGGGCGTGCCGACCGTGGATGTCGATGTGGTGGTGTCGACGACGACGCCGAGGTTGCCGTCAACGACGGACTGGGCGTAGGCCCAGATGTCGCGGATGACGGTGCAGCGGTCGGCGTAGGTGTAGGGGCCGCGGCCGGCGAGCCTGCCGTCGAGGTCGTGGCGGTGGTGGAGGTACGACGACCAGGACGCGGCTTCAAGGCGGACGGTGTTCTTCTGGGGGCGGATGTCCCAGATGAGGCCGCCCCACACGATCTCGCCGTCGGCCTCGACGTAGATGAGCGTGTTGCCGGGGTCGACCGCGGCCAGGTTCTGGGCAGCGAGCTTCGGCGCCAGGGCGCCGGTGAGCGCGCCGGGGCCGTTGAGCTCGGGCCCATAGGCGAGGTCGCGTAGCGAAAGGTTGTGGGTGAGCCACTCACCCGTCAGGACGTGCTGGGTCAGGACACGGGTGCTCACCGGGGTGCCTCGAAGAACTCGATGTCGGCGCAGAGGCTGGTGGCGGAGTCGACGGAGACGAGGCCGGCGTTTCCGGGTGCGCCGCCGACCTGGATGCGTGCGGTCTGGCTGGTGCCGCGGTAGTTGTCGGGGAGGGTGAGGGTGTCGGCGACGAAGACGGTGGAGCGGCGCAGGCCGGTGGCGTTGTCGTCGAGGAGGGTGTTCTGGGTGACGAGGGAGGCGCCGAAGGAGGCGCGCATGACGCCGAGGAAGGCGTTCGAGGCGAAGCGGATCTGGCCGACGTCGAACTTGATGTTGGCCTTGGATGCCCAGAGGGGGACGGGGACGGCCCAGCCGGGGGCGGTGGTGAGGTTGGTGTAGGTGGCGGTGGTGCCGCCGACCTCGTTGCTGATGGAGGCCGGGGAGGCGATCCACAGCTTGCGGTCGCGGCGGGGGTTCGCGATCTGCCGCAGGTCGACGATCCGCGCGTCGGTGACCGTGGCCGTGCTGGCGGGCAGGTCGATGCGGGCCAGCGGGATGCCGGTGCGGCCGTCGGGGATGGTGGTCGCCGAGCTGGAGACGTTGGAAATGACCTGGAAGTAGACGACCGGGTCGACGGCCGGATTCAGAGTGCCCTCGTACTCGGGGTCCTCGATGCGGACGATGAGCATGTCCGAGCGCGCCGAGCCGCCGGTGGGTGCGATGGAGACGTTGGCCGAGCCGACGTTGCTGAAGGCGTAGGAGCCCTGAAAGGCGTTGGCGCGGCCTCGGACCACTCCGGACCCGGCGGCGATCTGCACGGCGGCGCCCGGGGTGCCGAGCTGGGTGACCTTGAGGTCGGTCCCCTCGGTGACGCCTTCGTTGCCGCGGGACAGGTCGCGCACAAGCATGCGGAAGGACTGGGCGGAGTGGTCAGCGCCGTTGACGAGGATCGGCTGCGGAATCAGGGGCACGAGACGCTCCTCAGAGGGCGGTGTAGGTGCCGCGCCAGGTCAGGCGCAGGCGGGCGGTGTTCGTGGCGTCGAAGGCGGTGAACCGCATCTCGCTGGTCCCAGGCGGGACGGCGAACTGGTCGATCCGTGAGGCGGGGGCAAGCAGAGAGAGCGCGTTGCCGCCGTTCTCTCTGGTGACGGTTCGGAATCCGGGGCGGGTGTCGATCTCGATCCACTGGCCGGCGGTCAGGTTGGCGGTGGGAAGGGCGAGCGTCCGGCCGGTGGGAACGTGGGTGACGGTGACGTTCGCGCACGGGCCGGTGATCCGCAGGACGGGCCAGGCGTCGGCAGTGCCGGTGTTGGTGACCCAGCCGGGCCGGTCGGCGGCGACCGTGCCGTTCTGCACGTGGATCGGGGCGTGAACGGGTGCGCGGAACCCGCCGCCGGTGAGCCAGCCGAGGGGGATCTCGGTGACGGTCTCGGTGTCGGAGTACCAGAGCGGGTCGGTGGCGGCGAAGGAGATGTCGAGGGGGACGTATCCGTGGATGGCCTGGCGTACGTCGGCGTCGAGGAGCCGGACGCGGCCCTGGAGGCGCTTGACGGGCCGGCCGGGCCAGGCGATGCGCAGGGTGTGCGTGGCGCCGCCGGCCAGGCGTACGGCCGGGGCGTGCAGCGGCTGCTGGAGGGCGGCGAGGACGTCGAGGGCGGCCGCGCGGTCACCGGGGGTGCGGATGGCGGCGTCGATGCGGATCTCGCGGGTGGCGTAGTAGTCCGGACCGGGCCAGGCGCCGTCCATGGACGGCTGGTCGAAGTCCTCCTCGCGTACGGGCGGCCGGCCCAGGCCGGAGATGTCGCGGATCTGGACGCTGGTGCCCTTGCCGATGACGACGCCGGCGAGGTCGAGCTGCCCGGTGGTCAGGGTCGGGTCGGTCATCGGTTTGCCACTCCCCCTCGACGCGCTCGGCGCTGCTGGTGGCCGATCTCGGCGGCGATGTCGCGGGCGCTGGCGCCCGTGCGCAGCGTGGAGACGGTGATGTTGGTGTCGCCGGCGTCCTTGAGGACGACGACCTGCTGGGAGCCGCGGACGTCGGTCAGGCCGAGGCCGTGGCGGCGCGCGGCTTCGGCGAGGACCGGGAGGGCCTTGCTGCGCTTGTGGGCGCCGAGGGGCACCAGGGCTTCCCCGCCGGTGCTGGGCTCGGCGAAGGTCATCAGGCCGGCGTTCGTGCTGTAGATGCCTGCGCGGATGCCGCCGTCGGCGTACGCCTGGCCGCGGTTCGCCTTCGCCAGGTCGGTCAGGAACTTGCCCGCGCGGGCGCCCAGGGCGGACCGGATCTGTCCGGTGGCGCGGTTGGCGATGTCGATGATCTCGTCCTCGCCGAGGCCGGTGGTGGCGGCGACGTCGTGCAGGCCGGTCTTGGAGGAGCTGATGGAGGCGATGACGGCGACGAGCTGCTGCACCTGCTCGCTGGTGAGCTGCGCGTTGGCCTTCTTCGCCGCGGTGTTCGCGGTGCCGGCCTTGCGCCGGTCGGCGACGGCCGACGCGGCGAGGCTGATGGCGGTCTCGTCGCCCTGGGCGGCGAGCTGCCGTGCGAGGTCGCCGTAGCCGCGGGCCGCGAGGGTCGCCAGGTTCTGCGCGAATCGCGCGTCGGTGGCGGTGACGGCGTTCAGGGAGCGGGTGTAGTCGGTCAGCGACACCTTCGCGGTGGTGGCCAGGCCGCGCAGGGCGGCGGCCATCTCGTTGACGTACTTGGTCGAGCCGCGCGCCATCTTCTTGGTCAGGGAGACGCCGTCGGCGCCCATGGACGCGAGGGCCTGCGCGACGTCGGAACCGGCGCGTTCGGCGACGACGGCGAGGTCGCCCTGCCACCACCGCATCTGCGCGGACGACTGCTTCAGCTTGCGCTCCAGGGCGCCGAGGTCGAAGAAGTCGACCTCCTTCACCTTGCCCTTGACCTTCACCTTCTTGGTGCGGTGCGCGGCCTGCCCGGCGTCGGAGGGGGAGAACAGGGCGCCGGTCTGCGGGTCGTAGCGCCAGTCGGTGACGGACCCGGTGGCGTTCCACTGGATGCCGGAGGGGTCGCCGCCGAGGCGCCGGACGATCTCCTCGGTGATCGCGCGGGAGCGGGGGCGTGCGTCGGTCCGGAAGGGGACGTAGCCCTCGCCCTGGGTCTCCCGCTCGCCCCAGACGCGGTAGGAGCCGGCCGGGGCGATCTGCGCGATGTGCTGGTTCGGCCGGTCCCCCGGGTCGACGGCGCGGCCGCGGATGCCGCCGGTGGCGTAGTAGTCGACGACGGCGCCGGTCGCGCGGGCCTGGATCATGTCCGGGACGCCGTTGGCGTCGCGGTCGCCAGCCGACGCCGACATGTAGACGCCGATGCCGACCTGCTTGCCGTGGATGTTGTCGATGGCGTTCTGGATCTGGGCGGCGGCCGAGATGGGGCTGTTGGTGGGCACCGTGATGGTGACCGTCTTGTCGCGGGCGTTGTCGCGGATGGAGAAACCGAGCTGCTGGAGCTGCTCGCGGGCTGCGCCGGTCGGTGCGGCCATGGTGAGGGTCTTGCCTTGGGTGGCGGCCACCTTGTCCTGGATGGCCTGCAGCTCACGGACGGCGGCGACCGAAGGCGCCTTAATGTCGAGGGTCTTGCCGTCGGTCGCGGCAAGCTTCTCGATGAGCAGGTCGAGCTGCCCTCGGGCCTGGGCCGTCGGGGCGGTGATCTTGTACTCGCGGGTGCCGGGGATCAGCTCGATCTGGTAGCCGATCTCCTCGAGCTCGCGCTTGGCGTCGGCGCCGAGGGCGTCGACCTTGATGGTCTTCGCCTTCGGCGTCCGAGCGAACTCGGCCTGGATGGCGATGAGCTCGGCGAGGGCGGTGTCGACGCCCTTGGTCTGCAGGAGGATGGTCACCTGGCCGGGGATCAGGCCCATGGAGTCGGCCATCTTTTCGGCGGCCTCGGCGCCGATGCCGTAGCCGTCGGCGACCTTCAGCGCGGCGTCGCGGCCCTTCTTCATCTCCCGCTGCGCGGCGGCGATGGCTGCGGGCACGCCCTGGTTCTGGGAGAGGGCGAAGTCGTACGCGGCGATCGCCGCGGCGGCCGACGAGTCGGCGATCGTGTTGTAGGTGTCGAAGAGGGCCTGGCCGTTGGCGGTGACGGTGCTGATCGTGCCGTTCTGGCCGATGAGTGCCTGGCCGTAGCCCTTGGACTTGTCGATGCCGTTCGCCATGGCCTCGGTGGCGCGGGTGACGGCTTCGTTCACGCGGGCCTGCGCGGCCTGGAGGGACACCGACCCGCCGGACAGCAGGTCGAGGGCTTCGCGTAGGGCGCGGGTACGGGAGTCGGCGTCGGCGGTCTTGTCGGCGAGCTGGCCGACGGACCGCTTGAGCAGGTCGTAGGCGGTGGTGTTCTTCCCGGCCTTGGCGACGCCCTGGGCGAAGGCCTCGGCGTCGTCCTTTGCTTTGCGGAAGTCGCCGGCGAGGCCGCCGATGCCGACCCGCAGGTCGTCGGCGGCGCGCCCGGCGACGGTGAAGCCCTCGGCGCCGACGCCGGTCTCGGCGTCCAGGTTCCACGTCTTCTGGGCCGCGGCGGCCGCGGCGAGGCGGTCTTGGAGGTCGTCGAGGGAGGAGCCCTGGTTGGTGTAGGCGTCGACGAGCTCGGACATGGGGATCCGAGCGCGCTTGGCGACGTCGACGAGGCGCTGCTGGCCGTCGAGCGTCGTCTTGATCTTCGTCGCCATGAGGGTCTGCATGGCGACCTGGCGGACGTTCTCGTCGACGAGGCCGTTGGACTCGCGCAGCGCGGCGGACAGGTTCGCGATCTGGTTCTCGTGCTCGCGGGCGGCGGCCGCGGCCTTCTGCTGGAGAGAGGCGAGCATGCCGAGGCCGATGGCGGCGCCGGTCAGGGCGAGGCCCCACGGGCCGCCGAGCGCGCCCACCAGGCCGCCCACAGCGGTGCGCAGGCCGGTCCCGGCGGCGGCGGTGACGCCGCGCAGGCTGCTGGCGAAGCCGGTGGCCTGGCCGGAGGCCGTACGGAACGCGGCGCCCATCTGCCCGACGGTGGTGACGCGGGTCTGCAGGACGGCGAGCGCCGCGCCGTAGCGGTTGATGGAGGTGCCTGAGGCGGTGGCGAGGGCCTGCTGGATGCGCATCTGCTCGCCGAGGCTGCGGTAGGCGCCGGTGAGCCGGCCGCCGACCGTGCTGGCGAGGCCGCTGGCGACGGGCCCGACCCGGCGCATGAGGAGCATGGCGAAGACGGCGGACTGCACTGGGCCGGGCAGCGCGCCGAACATCGAGACCAGGCCGCCGACCATCTGGCCGACGGGGCCGAGGACGGTGGAGAGGACCTCGATCGCGGAGGCGGCGAGGTCGAGGACGTAGACGACGGTGTCGAGCGCGGTCGCGGCGCCCGAGCTGCCGTTGGTGATGTCGCCGAGCGCTTCGAAGACGGGGGTGGCGCCGTCGGCAAGGTTCTCCAGGACGGTGACGGCCATGCGGCCGGCGGTCATCAGGACGTGCAGGGCGGTCGCCGCCAGGTCGAGCGCGCCGTCCGTGAACGGGGCGAGCATGTCCGAGGCGGCGTCCTGCACCGCGCCGAACGTGCGGTGGGCGTCGGCGGCGATGCCGGGGCCGAACAGGGTCGCGAAGTCGTTGGCGTACTGGAAGAACTGCTCGATCCTCGGGGTGGCCTGGGCGAGCCCGGAGGTGACGGCGCGGGTGAGGTACTCCAGGCCGGGGGCGGCTCCGGTGTAGAGGGTGAGGCCGGTCTGCCTCGCCTGGGTCTTGAGCTGGAGCATGGCGCCGGCGAGGCCTTTGCCCTTGGCGGCTGCGATGTCGGAGGCGGCACCGGTGCGGGAGACGGCCTGGATGAGCGCGTCGTAGGAATCGACGCCCTGGTGGGCCAGCGCGATGGCGCCGGACATGGCGGGCTTCCCGAAGGCCTTGGCGACGGCGGCGGTGAAGTCCTGCTGGGTCAGGTCGTGCTGTGCGGCGGACAGCTTCTCGACGACGTACCGCAGGCCCTTGAAGCGGCCCTCGGCAGTCCACGCCTCGATGCCGAGGGCCTTCAGGCCTTCCTTCATCTGCGGGGTCGGCTTGGCCAGGTTGGTGAAGATGCCGCGCAGGGTGGTGCCTGCTGTCTGGCCGAGGATGCCGGCTTTGCCGAGCATGCCGACGCCGCTGGCGGCTTCCTGCATGGAGACGCCGAGGCCGTGGGCGACCGGCCCGGCGTACTTCATCGCGTAGTAGATGTCGATGATGTCGCCGGACGCCGCGTTCGCTGTCGCGGCGAGGGTGTCGGCGGCGACCTGCGCCAGGTCGGCGCCCATGCCGAACTGGTCCATCATGTCGCCGAGGTACTTCGCGGAGTCGGCGGCGTTGACCTGCGCGGCCGATGCGAGGACGAGGGAGGCCCGGGTCGAGGAGATGGCCTGCTCGGTGCGGAAGCCGGCCTTCGCCAGCTCGACCATGGACTCGGCCGCGTCGGTCGCGGTCGCGGCTGGCAGGCTCAGGTCGTTGCCGAGCTGGTTCGCCGTCAGCGCCGCCCGGCGCATCTGCACGGCCGTGCCACCGGTGACGGCACCGAACGTGTTCATCGCCTGCTGGTACTCGTTGCCCTCCTTGACCAGCTCGGCGCCGCCCATGACGAGCGCCCCGCCGGACAGCACCGCGGCCGCGCCGGTGAGCTGGTGGCGCATCCGGCCGGTCTCGTCGGCGTAGCGGCGCATCGAGGCGGCGCCGCGGTCGCCGACCCTGCTGGTGCGGGCGGCCGCGCGCTCGGCGGCGGTGGCGAGGCGGGTGAGGTCGCGGACGGCGTTGTCGATCTGCCCGGACATGCGGGCCAGGTCCCGGCCGGCGGTTCGGGAGTTCGCGCTGAGGGCGTTCAGGTGCTGCTGCGAGGTGCGGGCGGCGGCGCCGTACCGGCCCAGGCGGAGCCCCGCGCGCTCTGCGCTGGCGCCGAAGCGGTCGACGTCGCGGGCGGCGGTGCGGGCGGCCGAGCCGAAGGAGCGCACGTGGCGCGCGGCGGTGTTCGCGTCGCGGCCGAGCCCGGCGACGTGGGTGCGGGCCGTGCGGGTGTGGGCGCCGAGCGCGCGGGAGTGGGTGGCGGCCTGCCGCAGCTCGCGGGACAGGCTGCTGCCCGTGCCCCGGATGTCCACGGACAGGGTCCAGTTCGCCACCAGGCCGCCCTCCTTCTACTCGTCGTCTCGGTCTCGGCGCCGCGCGCGCCGCTCGCGTTCCTTCAGGTCGCGCTCGACCTCGCGGGCCGCGTGCACGGCGTACGGGATGAGCGCGATCTTCTTGCCGTGGAGGTCGCCGCCCTGGGCGGCTTCCTCCTGCTTGTCGGCGATGACCTGGCAGCCGATGCACCGCTGGACGACGGCCACGTAGGCGTCCTCGGTGTCGTCGCTACCGCCGTGGTCCCAGTCCTCGTGCCGGGTCCCGCACTGCGCGCACACGGTCCGCGTGTAGTCGCGGTAGGCGAGGGCCATCTCCCGATCCCGGGCGGTCCAGGTGCCGGTCCCGGCGCCGCGCCACTGGCTGTAGGGGATGCCCCAGCGGTCGCACAGCTCCAGCTCGGTGCGGAACCGGTCATCGGCGATCAGCCTTTTCCCACGTCCGCGCGGGTCTCGTTCTGCACGTTCCAGGCCGTGTTGAAGAGCTGGGCGGCCTCAGCTTCACCCCAGGTCTCCAGGAAGCTGCGGGCGTCATCGACGGTGAGCTCGTCCAGGGACGCCGCAGCGACCAGAGCCGGGCCGAACGTCTCGACGTTGACCTCATAGCCTTCCTCGGCCTGGGCCTCGGTGGGCGGGTGCAGCTTCTTCAGGCCCTCGAAGTCGCCGCGGGGCAGCGCCTGGAACCGCAGGTCGTACGCCTCGGTGTCGAACGCGGCCTGTGCGGCGTCCAGCTCCTGCTGGGCGAGCGTGACGGCTTCGGCGATGACCTGGTCGCCGGGCCGGTTGGCGGCGTCGGCCTTCGCGCGGCGCAGCGTATGCCGGGCGAGGTCCAGGGTGGTCTTGATGGCGGCGTCGTCGCAGATCGTCATCTTCAGCACGGGCCGCTGGCGGGCGCGGGCTCGGGCGGCCGGCGACTGGGTGGTGCGGGTCTTCGGGGGCATGGGGGTGTTCCTCCATCACGGGAAGGGGGGACCCGGCCGGGCGCTCGCGGCGCCCCTTCCCGAACGCTGGGGCGCCCGGCCGGGAGTCGGGGTGGGGGTGGCGGAGGGTCAGCCGCCGGGCGTGGTCGTGGTGACGGCGACGGCGGGGGTAGTGCCGCCGGTCAGGCCGGCGCCCGAGGCGGTCATCTGGGCCACGTTCTGGCCGTCGTACTGGCCGCCGAAGGTGACCGTGACGGCGGCGCCCGGGAGCGGGCCGCCGGCGCAGACGACGTCTCCGGGGTTGATGTTGGCGAGGCCTTCGAGGGCGGTCTGCACGGCCGACGCGGCGGCGTTGAAGGCGATGGCCGCGGTCGTCTGGCCGGAGAACGTCAAGGTGAAGGTGCCGCCGGTCGGGGTGCCGGTGATCGCGATCGACTGGACCTCGTCCGTACCGGCCGGCGGGACCGAGAGGTTCAGGGCGGGGGTGTCGGTGATGACGAACTTCGCCATCCACTTCGCGGCCTCGTTGTCGAGGGTGATCGTCGAGGACTTCGAGGCGACGGTGACCGGGTAGACGTCCATGGAGTTGGAGCCGGGGACGTCGCCCTTGCGCAGGAAGATGACGAAGCCGCTGGTGCCCTTGGCCAGGGCGGTCTCCAGGGCGTCGTCGGTGTCGTCCTCGTAGAAGGTGAGGGTGGAGTCGGCGGCCTGGTCCTCGCCCTCGATCTTCGAGGTGAACTTGGATTCCAGGTCGGGGGTGTCGATCGGGCTGTTCTCGAGCTGGAAGCCCTCGACGGCGGCGACGGCCTTGGTCAGCTTGGTGGCGGTGCCGAGCTCACCGCGGGTGGGGATGTAGGCGCTGGAAGCGATGGTGGTGGCGAAGAGGATCTTCGTCTTGCCACGACGGGAGAACCTGGGCATGCGTGGGACCCCTTGAAGGCGCGGTGGTGATGGCGGCCACTGCGTGGTGGCGTCCGCGTGGGGGTCCCGCCGCGGTGCGGGTCAAGCCTGACCGGGGTCAGGCGGGCGTCAGGGTGAACCTGAAGCGCTGCACGTAGCTCATGATGGCATCGGCTGGATCATTCGTTCCCCCGGGTTCGGTGTCGAGCTCACGGGTCATCACGACGGCGCCCGGGACGGGCAGATCGTGCAGCCAGTGGCCGGTGGCCGGATTGCGGGCGAGGAACGCCGTACGGGCCTTGTCGGCGAGCCACTCCGCCTGCTCGGCGCTGCCCGCGCTGCCGGGCTTGGCCGGGTCGGGGGCCGACACCGACGTCACCTGGTAGACGACGCTCAGGTCGTCGTGCTCGTCGGCCAGCGGCGGCCCGGACACGGCGGTGTCCAGGCTGTAGAGGACGTAGTAGCGCAGGCCTGCGCCGGCGGGGAGGCGGCCGCGGCCGACGGGCAGGCCGGTCGTCTCGGCAAGGAGGGCGAGGACGGCGTTGGTGACGGCCCTCTTCTCGATCATGCGAGTACCTCCGCGACGGCGAAGCGCATCTGGGCGTGGAGGGTCATGGTGATGAAGTCGATGGCCGGCCCGACGTGCGGGAACGGCGGCTGGTCGTAGTGCCTGCCCAGCGAGTCGATGCCGGTGAAGCCCCACTCCAGGCGGCGGCTCTGCGGCGCGGTGGTGCCGAGGGTGCACTGAGCGCCGTACGGGATCCGGCGAGGCACTGACACCCAGGAGCGCCGGTAGGCGCCGGTGATGACGTTCGGTCCGGGCCGGCCAGACGCGTTGCCGCGGATGCGGGCCTGGCCGAGGACGCCGGTGTGGTCGACCGCCTTGTAGATGGCGTCGGGGACCCGGGCGGCGGCGCGGTCGAGGCGGTCGGCCATCTCGTCCGGGGTCATGGCGTGGGCCCGGGGTTCTGGTCGAGGCCGGTGATGCGTACGGCCTGCACGGTGGCGGCGTCGGTGGCGTCGGAGCAGATCCAGGAGCGGCCGAGCAGGTCGGCGTTGGCCGGGTTGTGCACGGCGGTGATGGTGGCCTGGGCGTCCTTGGGGAAGCCGGGGTGGTCAAGCGGGGTGAGGAGCCGGTAGCGGGAGCGGATGTTGCCGGTCCACGGGAGTTGGGAGTCGGGGATGGAGACGAGGTCGCCTTGGGCGGTGGGGCGGATGACGGCGCCGGGCCCTTCGTACAGGACGGTGTCAGCCGGGTGCTCCAGCTCCCCGGTGGCCGGGTTGAGGACGGGCTCGCCCGCGCCGGGCAGGACGATGCGGACGGTGTCGACGAGGAGGTGCTTGTCGATCCAGCGGACGACGCCGGCCAGGGCGCGGTCGAGACCCGGGAGGGGGATGGTCATGTGCGGCCCTCCGCCCAGTCGATGAGCTGCGCCAGCATCGCCTTCGTGAGCTCGTTCGGGGAGCCGTCGAGGTCGTTGCGCTGGAGCGCGGCCTGGTCGAGCGCGGTCGGGTTGATGTGGCGCAGGAACTCGGCGACGGCCGGGCCCGGGTCGGTCGTCTCGGCGACGGCGACGTGCGCCAGGCCGTCGAAGGCGGCGGAGTGGCGGGGCGAGGGGTACAGGACGAGGAGCGGCGGCTGCCCGACGCGGTGCTCCAGGGTGTAGCCGGCGAGCGCCCTGCTCATGTCGGCACCGTCGAGGACGACGGTGGCGGTGTGGCCGTCGGCGGTGATGCGGACGGTGTGCGGTTCGTCGGCGAAGGTCTGTTCGTTCACGCCCGGTCCTCCTCGGTTCCGTCGGAGTCGTTGGCGAGTTCGGTGCCGGAGCGCACGGCGACGGTGAAGCCGATCGGGTTCGGCTTGTCCGGGGCCGGGCCGGGGAGCGCGGCGAACAGGCGGCGGACGGTCTTCTCGGCGTCCTTCAGGCTGGTCCGCTCGCGCGTGCTGGCGGTGAGCTGCACGGTGCGGGTGCCGTCGGTGATGTAGATCCGCATCAGAGGTCTGCTCCTGATTCGAGGCCGGGGGCGGTGGTGAGGTCGGGGCGGGGGATCCACTGGCGGATGCAGCCGAAGTGGGCGATGGGCCAGGTCTCGGCGTCTTCGGCGGAGCGGATGGTGCCGTTGGCCTTGTCGAGGTCGTTGTGGCCGGTGAAGCCGCACTCGCTGCCGTCGATGCACTCGAACCAGTGGGCGTCGAGGTCGTAGCGGCCCAGGGTGAGGGCGGCGGTGTTGACGGTGGTGGTGGCTTGCTGGCCGAGGGCGGCGCGGGCCCAGGCGTCCACGGGGTGCTTGGCGGCGTTGCGGTAGACGACGGTGTCCAGTCCGTGCCGGTCGAGGAGGGCTCGGCGGTCGACGCCGGCCGTGGTGCGGGCCTGGACCTGCGCGGTGCGGGTGAAGGCCTGCGCGCGGCGGACGGTCTCCTGGATGCGGGTGATGAGGTCGGTGTAGTACCGCGCCGACAGGCTGGTGATGGCGGCCTGGTGCCGGTCGGTCCAGGTGAACGACCGGTGGTCGAGCGGGAGGTGGCGCAGGGCGCGGGCGAGCGCGAGGGTGGCGCCGGAGCGGTAGAGCAGCGGGAGGTCCTGGGCTGCCCATCGTTCGGCGACGGCGCGGGCGGCGCGGTCGAAGACGGCGACCGCGGTGGTGAAGGTCTGCAGGGTGCGGCGGACGCGCTGGATCGCGCCGCGTGCCCGGTCGGCTCGCTGCAGTTCGAGGGCGCGGATGGTCTCGAGCTGGGCGCGGTGCAGCTGGGCCCAGGCGGCGGCGAGCGCGAACGCGGCGGAGGCGATGGCGGCGTCGCGCTCTGGGGCGGCCGGCTGGAGCGGGGTGGTCATCTGCGGGGTCGCTCGACGAGTTGGAGGATGCCGAGGCCGTCGGGGGCGCCGCTCGGGCCGGTGGGGTCGTCGGGCGCCGGGGGCTCGCCGTTGGCCAGGGCGGCGATGTGCCGTTCGAGGGCGCGGATGTTCTCGCTGTACGAGAGGGAGACGACGCCGGAGACGGCGAGGGTGCTGGGCTGGTCGTGGATGAGCGCGGCGAGGCGCTCGCGCAGGAGCTCCAGGGCGACGGGGCGGGCGGCTCCGAGGCGGGCGTAGCGGTTGTCGAGATCGGCGAGGTCGGTGCTGGTGCCGAGCTGCGAGATGAGCCAGGCGCGTACGGCGGCATCCATGCGGGATCTCCGGGTAGGCGGCGGGGCGGGAAGGGACACGGGTACGGGTCCGGCCCTGGCGCCCCCACCGGGGCCGGGCCCGTACTCGCTTACTGACCGCCGGTGCCCTCGGCGGCGGTCTCAGCCGGCTTGCGCGCGGCCGTCTTCTTGGCCGCCCGGGTGGGCGGCTTCTCCTCGGAGCCCTCGGTGCCCTCGTCGGGCTCGGCGGAGGGCGAGGAGTCCTTGTCGGATCCGGTGTCGGAGTCGGCGCCCGGGGTGTCCCCCGGGCCGTCGCCGTCCCCCTGGCGAGGGTCCTGTGGCGTCTCCTGCTGGTCGGCGTCGGGCGCCGGCTTCTGCGGCAGGCGCAGACGCGGGAGCTTGCCGTCGACCCAGGCGGACGGGTTGGTCACCAGGGCGGCGAGCCGGGGCTCGGGGCAGGTGCCCGGGTGCAGCTCGACGGTCTGGTGGGTGTCGGGGTCCTTCACGAAGACGGTGGTCCGAAGCTGGGCAGCAGTCATGGCGGTCACCAGATCGTCGCGGCGATGTGGATGTCCGGGGTGTACATGACGGGCATCGCCGCGGCAGCGCCCTTCGTCCACACCTGGACCGGGTCGTCTTCGTAGCCGGAGGTGACGATGATGCCCGGGGCCTCCTCGCGGTCGATGGACGGGTTGCCGCCCGAGGACAGCACCATCCCCTCGGCGGTGAGGCCGTACTGGGTCTCGCCCATCTGGCGGGCGTCCGGCGGCAGGAGGAAGAACATGTTCTCGGGCAACGGGCGGACGTCGGTGCCGTCCTCCAGCGGGATGGTGACGTCGTAGTCGACGATCGGCGGCAGGCCGTAGCGGCCGCGGACGACGTTGACCTCGTTGGGGGCGAGGACGGCCGTGGGGATGGTGGAGGCGCTGTTGACCGAGCCGTAGTACGCGGCGCGGTAGCTGTCGTTCGCCATGGCCAGGGCCATGCCCTTGTAGGAGGTGAGCGCGCGGGTCGGGCGCGGGGCGCCGGTCTTGCGGAGCAGCTCGATCCAGCGGAGCTCGTCGCCGAGCATGTCGGCGGCCGGGTTGGTCCAGGCGACCGGGGCGGTCGGCATGTTCGCCGCGGGGACCTTGTGGTCGGCTTCCAGCATGAGGTTGTTCTCGCCCTGAAGCGTGAACTTGCCGTCGACGAGGCAGTCGCCGGCGGCGAGCTCCATGCGGTGCTTGACGGACAGCACGTGCGCGGCCGCATCGTCGTAGATGGCTGTCACGAGGTCCTTGGAGTCCATGCCGCGCTGGATGTTCTCCAGGATGGTCTCGAGCTCGCCGATGATGTACTTCTGGCCGAGCGGGAGGAGCTTGCCCTCGGTCGCCCAGCGCTCGATCTGCCGGGTGGCGACGCGGGTCTGGGCGTCCCAGGCGCGGTACGTGGCGGCGGCGACCCGGCGGCGGGTGCCGCGGATCTGCCACTTCACCGAGTTCACGGTGCGCTCGGGGAAGACGGACTGGGTGAGCGCGTAGTCCGCGGGGGTCTGGATCTCGCGCACGAAGGCGTTGATCTCGGTCGGGTTGATGTCCCGCAGGAGGACCTCAAGCATGTCGTTCGGCATGGGGGCCTCCTCAGACCTTGTAGACGAACTGGGTGTTGGAGCCGGCCGGGACGTCCTTCGGGTCGAAGGCGACCGGCAGCTTGGCGACGTCGATCTGGCCGTGGACCATCAGCGGCGCGGCGGCCTTGGTGGAGCCGGGGTAGAAGCTGACCTCGGTGAAGAGGAACCCGGCGAAGAGCTGGGTGCCGTCGGAGGCGGTCGCTGTGCCGCCGCCCGTGGTGGTGGCGACGGTGACGCCCGGGGTGGTGCCGCCGGTCAGGGACGCGGTGGCGGTCATCTGGGTCACGTTGTCGCCCAGGTACTGGCCGCCGAACGTGACCGTGTAGGGGCCGCCGGCGTTGCCGGTGACGGTGACGTCGCCCGGGTTGATGTTCGACAGGGCGACGAGCGCCGCCTGCACGGCCGCGGCGGTCGCGTTGTACGCGATGGCGGCGGCGGTCTGCCCGTTGAGCGTGAGGGTGAATGTGCCGCCGGTCGGGGCGCCGGTGACGGTGACGGACTGGACCTCGTTGGTGACGGCCGCGTACGGCTCGTACAGCCCGGTGGCGGTGTTCCGGCCAAGGGGGATGCCGGACTTCAGCCGCCTCTCGGGCTGGTACTTCGACGCCTCCAGCCAGTGGATGTTCTGGTCAAAGGCGGTCAGGTCGAGGGTGACCGTCTGGTTCGCTTCGATGCCGAGCATGCTCATCAGCCACGGGCGGCCGACGGAGAGCGTCTCGCTGGTGGTGTACGGCTGGATGTCCACGCCGAACCCCTTTCGCGGTGATCGCGGAAACGGTGGTGAGGCACTGCGTGGTGCCGTCCACGAGGGGTTGGGCGTGGTCCCAGGCTGTGGTGGTGCGGGTTGGTCAGGCGGCGTCGGCCGAGCGCAGCCCCATGTCGATCGCGCGCTGGCGGGCCGCCTCTCGGAGGGCGTCCTTGCCGCCAGCGGGGGTGCGCGGCGGCGGGCCGCCGGCCGGGGCGCCACCGGGGGCGGGCGGGAGCGGGGGCGCCGCGGGGGTGCCGCCGAAGAGCGTCGGGCGGCGCTCCTTGAGCGCTTCGGCGGCCGCGGTGATGGCCGCGTCGTCGGCGCCGTCGGGGAGCTTGCCCTTGACCAGCTCGTACGCGTCGTCCTGGTCGTCACCGTGGGCGTTGAGGCGGGCGAGCGCGGCACGGACCTTGGACTCGCGGTCGCGGGCGGCAGCGGCGTCCTCGCGGGCCTGCGCGGCCTGCTCCCGGGCCGTCAGGGCCGCCTCCCGGGCGGTGAGTTCCTCCGCCGTCTTCTGCGCCTCGGTGAGCTGTGCCTTCCGTGCGTCCTCGGCGCCCTTGAGCAGGGTCCCGAAGGTGGTCGGGTCGAAGTTGTCGACGTCGATGGAGAGGCCGGACGCCTCGGCGAGCTCGCGGAGCAGCTTGCGGCGGCCGCGGCCCTGCTGCGTCGCCATCAGGGTGTTCAGGCGCTCCTGGGTCATCGGCAGGCCGGAGTCGCGGTCGAGGAGAGGGCCCGGACCGGCGGGGGCTGGCGGCGCGGGCGGCGTCGGGCGCGGCGGGATGTCGGCCGGGCTCGGCGCCGGCGGAACGACCGGGGCGGGCGGCACGACCGGCTCGGTGCCGCCGGAGTTGTAGAAGACGGCGAGCGCGTCGACACCCGCGTACGGGTGGGACCAGGCGGTGTCGGCCGGCGTAGGGCGGTACAGCGCGGGGCGGCGCATGGGGGCACTACCTCCCGAGAGAAGTTCGTCAGGCCCCGCGCCTTGATCCAAGGAGAGCACACATTCGCCGGGTCGTTCCCCCAGGTCGTGCCGGATCTCCATGAAGGCGGCTGCGCGCTGCGAAACCTCTGAAGATCGAGTACGGCCGCCCGCATCTTTTTTGACGGAAAGTGAGGAGGCTTACAGTGCGGCCCCTTTGCGTGTGCTGGTAGACGTCGCTGCCGTAGTCTGCCCCTCGAAACGACTCGTCTGGCTCTCCTGTCTGCGCCCTCGTGCGGAGACAGACTCCGCCCTCGGAGACAAGGAGACGATCATGAGGAGTTGGTTCGAGAGGCGCAAGAGGTTGTTCCGCCGCCTCTTGGTGCTGGCCGCCATCGCGGTGATGGTGGGTCTGCTCAAGGGGGCTGCGACCGAGGCCGGTCAGGAGCTGTACAGGGCCGCTCGGGTCTGGTGGTAGAACAGCTGAAGCCCAGCCGATATCCGTGAACCTGATATCGACCGGGCACGGGCCAGGCAAGAGCCTCGCAGGGCTGGCACCCTGCGGGGCTCTTGTTCGTTCCCAGGCCCCTCAGCTGTCCTTGTCAGCAGCGCAGTTGCCTCGGCGTACCCGACTCAAAGTGCGCTCGTCTGCACACAAGCACACAGCGGGTCTGACCCGATGCAACTACGCCTCGGCGGAGGTGAGCAGGGCTGCTCATTCGCCTACCTGACGTCACGAGGGTAGTGGAGGTGTCAATCGCGGTCGACGCGTATGAGCCGTTGTGTCATAGCTCACCGGACGCGACGCTCTGCTCAGGATTGGGCAGCTGCGGCGTGGGCGGCGTCGGGTCGGGCTCGATGTCGATGCCGAGGTAGTCGCCGACGGCCTTCGTGGAGCCGGTCGCGTCGGCGAGGATCCGGGCGTCCTCGAAGCGGCGGGACTGGATGAGCTGGATCTCGGTCTCGGCGTCCTCCATGGGCCAGCCGGCCTCGGCGAGGATGCGGATGCCGGTCTCCAGCGACATGACGCCGCCCTTGACCGCGTTGGTGACCTGCTCGAGGACGGCGGCCTTGTCGGTCGGGGTGTACGGGCCGAAGGCGAGCTCGGCGGGCTGCGGGCGGACCCCGGCCCAGTCGGGGTGCTGCCCGGCCAGGGAGAGGCGCTGCACCATCTTGAGCAGCAGGACGTACTTGTGCGCGCGGGCGAGGCGCATGGCGCCGACGAGGGAGTTGAGCGGGCCGAGGGAGATCTCCAGGGCGTAGCCGGAGGGGACCTCGGTGGGGTTGACGGTGCCGAGCGCGACGGCGGGCAGCCGGGCGATGGTCGCGGCCCGCTCCGAGAGCTCCGTGGTCCGGTTGCGGAGCTCGGCGAGCTGCGGGGAGGTGTCGACGGCGTCGAGCCGGCCGCCCTCTCCGAGTTCGAGGATGGTGCCGGGGGCGACGGCCATCTCGCTGCGCCGGCCGCTGCCGCCGCGGCCGGAGATCGCGAGGATCGGGGCGCCGGTCGTCGCGGAGGCCTTCGCGGAGTCGGTGTCGGTGCCGGAGAGCTCGTCGAAGACCTGCAAGACCTTCGCGAGGGACGAGGTGCCCCAGTGCTCCTCGGCGTCGGGGACGGTGTTGGGCACGTGGACGATCGGGAGGAAGTCGATGTAGAGGTCGAGCCGGTCGAGGACCTCGCCTGCGGCGTTGGTCGCGAAGTGCGCCTTGTCCATGGGCAGGTCGTCGACGTCGTGGGGGCCCTTGAGGTCGCCGAGGTCCCAGGTGGCGTCGGTGAGGTAGCAGGTGAAGTGCGACGGGGTGTCGTTCCACGGGTACTGGCGGACGATCAGGCCCTCTGGGGTGATGGTGTCGCCGACGCCGAGGACCGGCTGGGCGGGGGTGCCGTCGTCGGGCTCAGTCTCGACCAGGGTGCGCACGGGCCGGCCGGTCTGGTCGATGCCGGAGGTGGTGGCTGGGTGGATCCAGCCGAGCTCGTAGGTGATGCGGCGAAGCCGCGGCTTCAGGCCGCGCTTCTTGTCCTCGGGGAGCTCCCAGGCGAGGTGGACGCGCTCGGGGTAGTCGGTCGCGTCGCCGTCTTCGCCGAGGACGGGGAAGTAGAAGCCGGGGTCGTAGGTCTTGCAGCGGACGCGGCCCTTGGCCGGGTCCCAGGCGAGGAGGTAGACGCCGTCCCCGTAGGTGACGGCCTTCCGCTCGGTCTGCATGACCCGCATGGCGAGGAGCTCGTCCACGGCCCAGGCGCGGAGCAGGGTCTGGACGCGTTCGGCCATCGCGCGGTCGGTGCCCGGCTCGTCCTGGGCTGCGGTCTGTTCAGCGCCGGGCACGACGATGGTCTGCTCGTCGCCCAGGACGTGCGCGAGGACCGCTTCGACGAACAGGCTCGGGTCTCCGAACTCGCGGCGCTCGCGGGCGGCGTCGCCGTCCCGGAACGCGGCCAGCTCGGCCGCCTGGTTGTTGTCGTACGCGGCGAGCAGCTTGTAGGCGGCCAGGCGCCGCTCGTCCTCGGCCGGCACCCAGGAGGCGGCAGCCTCGGGGAACGCACGGCGGTGCGGCATGCCCAGGGCGTCGGAGTAGATCGGCTTGTAGTTCGCCCAGCCCCACGCGTCGATGAGGACGGACTTCACGCCGCTGAACAGGCCCACGGGGCACCCTCCGCTACCAGGCCCCGCGCCATGTGATCAGCGTACGGGGCGCGGCGGGCCTCGATCCCCAAGGACGGCGCGGAGGTCTGATGGTGGCTGCTCGCCAAGATTCACCCCGATGGGGGAATCGCCGTTTGCCTGCATTACACAGAAAAGCGCGCTATGCCTGGAACTTGTGATCCGATACGGCCCGTAAACTCGGTACCGGAATCGATCGTCTCCACCCAACAACCCTGACTCCGACGCCAGCTGGGCCGGGGAACTCGGCTGCCCGTCCCACCCGGCACACACCCCGGTGAGACTGCCGAGAGGTTGGAGGGGAGCAGATGGACGACGACGGTCCCAACTGGGACTTTTGGAACTTCGTGATCACCGTAATCGGTTTGGTAGCCCAGGTGATCATGAAGTAGCCGGTCCCAGCGGGACACTCCCGCGACGGCTCCTCGCAACCAGCGGGGAGCCCTTCGCGTTGTCGCGAGCCCACCTCAGCGTACTGAGCAGTGCGCCGAGGTCCAATGTACTGAGAATTTTCGCTAGTGGAAAATCCCGGCTCCAAGAATTCTTGGAGCCGGGAACCTTTCAGAGTTGGATTCCCGAAGGATTTCGATCTCTCATCGGCGCCCCGCGAGACGCTGGTCGGAGTACGAGCCGCTCGTGGACGGGGCGGCGGCGGGGTCGGCGAGCTCGGTGAGGGCGTGGACGGCGGCGTCCATGCGGTCCGGGGAGTCCATGCCGGGAATCCAGGTGACGAGCTGCCCTTCGAGGCGGGGGTGTTCGCCGACGTGGTGGACGAGGCCCTGGGAGTAGAGCTGCGCGATCGGCTCCGCGCGCAGCCGCTTGCCCTGCTTGGCGTGGACCTCGATGACCGCGGGCATGAGCCGGCCCTTCGTCTCGCCGCTCTCCGTGAGCTCCTTCCAGGCCTGCACGATGATCTGCTTGGCCATGTCGCCGCCGAAGTTGTCCTCGACGACGATGGCGTCGGCGTCGACTTCCAGGGCGAGACGGCAGGCCTTGTGCCCCCAGGTGTCGGCGCCCATCCGGTCGGACTGGTCGGCGACGACGTAGAAGTGGCCGTCGGCGGTGCGGCCGGCCGCGACGAGGCCCGTCTCGTCGTTGACGTCGTCGGCACCGCCCGCGTGGTCGACGGCGACGACAATGCGGGAGAGGTCGACACCGCGGAGTGCGACGGGCCCGATGCGGTGGTCGGTGATCCAGGGCCACTTCCACACACCGCCTTCGAGCGGGCGGGGCTTCTGCTGGTAGAGCGACCACCAGACGCGCTCGCCGACAGCGCGGCGGAACTTGTTGAGGGTGCGCCGGTTGAAGCGGCCGGGCCACAGTGCGGCGCCGATCGGGCGGCCGAGCGGATCATCGGCGGAGTCACAGATCGCGGGCAGGTCGATCTTGATCCAGTCGTCGGCGTCCTCGCCTTCGAGGAGGCGACCGGCGAGATCCTGCTCGTGCCACCTGGTCTGGATGACCAGAATGCTGCCGTTGGGCTCCAGGCGGGTGTTGATGACGGAGGTCCACCAGGACCAGAGGCGGCGGCGGAGGGTCGGGGACTCGGCGTCGGCGGCGTCCTTGATGGGGTCGTCGACGATCGCGAGGTGGGCGCCCTTGCCGGTGAGGCCTCCGCCGACACCGGCGGCGACGAGTCCGCCGCGCAGGCGGTCTCCGGTGACGGGGTCGGCGAGGTCGAAGCGGGCCGCGGCCTGGGAGCCGGCGTGGAGGGCGAGGCCGATGCGGGGGCCGTACGTCTTGATGGCGTCGCGGATCCAGCGGGAGTGCTCCTCGGCGAGGTCGGCGCCGTAGGAGGCGATCATGACGCGGTGGTCGGGGTGCCGGGACAGGTACCACAGCGGCGCCCACCGGGCTGCTCTCTGGCTCTTCCCGTGCCGCGGCGGCATGGTGATGAGCGCCTTGACCGACTCGCCGCGCGCCATCCGCTGGAAGAGCCGGTCGATGAGGACCAGGTGCGGGGCCTGCATCTCGATGCCGTCGGTGAGGGTGACGGCCATGGAGCCTGGGGAGCGTTCGAGCGCCATCGCGTACTCGACTTCGGCGAGGACGGTCCGCAGTTCGGGGCTGGCGCGGCGGGCGACGCGGCGCCGCTCGGCGCGGCGCATCCTCCGGTAGGCGGTGATGAGCCGGAGCGTGGCGTCGGCCTCGGAGACGACGTCGGGGTCGAGGTCAGGCCGAAGTACGGTCGTCATCTTCGTCCTCGTCGACGTAGCGCAGGTCGTCGTCCTCGTCGTCGTCCGTCTCGTCGGTGTCGGGGTCGCCGGCGGTGGCGATGAGCCTGTTCAGCTCGGCGAGGCCGACGTGGTCGAGGCGGACCGCTCCCCCGCCGGGCCCGGACACCTCGGTCTTCACGGGCGCGTCGAGGCCGTTGAGCTTGGCGCGGCGGTCCATGAGCTTGAGGACGGTGTCGACGGCGCGCATGTCGACCTCGTTGCCGATGAACTGGCCGTCCTTGCCGTAGACGGGGCGCTCGGTGGTGGCCTGCCTCCAGACGGCGTCGAGGAGGGCGTCGAGGCGTTCGTTCTCCTGCTGCCGGTAGACGGAGGCCTCGGCGGCGGCGTCGTCGCGGTGGGCTTCCAGGGCGCGGATGAGGTCCTTGGACGCGGCTCCGGGGCTGGCGTATCCGAGGTCGAGGATGCGGTGATCGTTGAAGGGCACGCCACGGAGCCGCAGGCGGATCAGATCGGCGCGGCGGGCGGCGACTTCGGCCTGCTCGGCCAGCGAATGGGGCATGGCGGTGGGGGCTCCCGCTCCTGGTCAGGCCCCGCGCCTTCCGTTCGATGATCCCCGATCTGAGCGCATCCGATCCCCCGGGCCCGACGGCGGTGGCATATTCGCGGGCATGAGACATGTACGAGGGGTGGGGGCCGCGGCGGTCGGCGTGGCTGTGGTGTTGCTGGTGTCGGGGTGTTCAGGGGGTGGTGACGGGTCGTCGGCGAAGGCGCCAGAGGTGACCCCGACGACGGGGGCCGAGGTGGTGCCCACCGAGATGCCGGTGGAGCCGACGACGGCGGCGCCGGCCACCCCAGCCTCCCCGCAGGACGAGCTGAAGGCGCTCGCGGCGGAGAACGGCTGGCAGGTCGACGAGCTGTATGCGGGGTCGGCGGTGGCGTTCGTGGAGGATGTCTGCGCATCGCTGCCGGTGAGCGGCGTCGAGGGAGCGTCGCGGCCGCAGTGGCTGGCGGAGGCGGGGAACTTCGACGGCGACGGGAAGGCCATCTTGCAGGCGGGCATCCCGAAGCTGTGCCCGAAGTGGACGGGCGTGCTGAAGCAGGCGGTGTCCGGGAAGTACGACCGGTGGTTCGGCAGCGGGACGTTCGTGGTGTCGTCGAAGCCGGCGGCCGCCGGGGAGGACGAGACGATCCCGCCGGGGACGTACCGGGCCGAGGGCAAGATGGACGGCTGCTACTGGGAGCGGACCTCGGAGTCCGGGGAGATCGTCGACAACAACTTCGCCACAAGCGCGCGGAAGATCACGGTGACGATCCGTTCGTCGGACGGGCAGTTCACGTCAGAGCGCTGCTCGGTGTGGAAGCCGGTGAAGTAGCCCCGGGCATGGAGCGGCCCCGCCGGACGGGGGAGACCGGCGGGGCCGTGAGGTTCTCCGCGACGGGGGTGCGCGGGCGAACCTGGGGGGAATTCTTGCACGTCCGGGGCCCGTAACGGGCGCGGGGACACCATGAATTGCGCGCCCCGGACGCTGCAGGAACCATCGTGGCGCACGGGCGGGCGTTTGTCTGAGGTGCTATCCCCGGTACTCCCCTGGCGGGGGGTCAGAGCGTTCCGGCTTCCCAGCGGTCGAAGCCGCGCTCGCGTACGTGGCGCCAGTCCTGCGGAGCGCCGATGAGCTGGTCGGCCCAGCTGCGGGCGGCCACGGCATCGGCGGCCTCGTCGCGGGTGAAGGCCTCGTGGATCTCGGAGATTGCGTCGCCGTCGGGGCGGATGCCCTTCAGCTCCCAGCCGTAGACGCCGACGTCGATGTGCCCGGGTTCGAGCGTGTAGCGGGCGAAGGCCGGGGCGGCGGTGGCGGTGGTCGGCTTGGTGGTGATGGGGCGGTCGATGTGGCGGTGCTCGACCTCGCAGCCGACGTCGGCGGCGCGGAGGTAGGCGGCGATCTCCTCGGCGATGGCGACGGAGCGGTGGCGGCCGCCACCGCACATGACGTGGATGTCGACGCGGGTGGGCTGGGCGGTGCCGACCCAGCGCTTCTGGTTCTTGGGGTCGAGGAGGATCAGGGCCTTCTCGGCGTTGCGGGAGACGAGTTCGCGGGCGCCGCGGGTGGCCATGACGTAGTGGCGGACCTCTCGGTCGAGGCCGTTGGAGTTGAGCATGCGCTCGCGGACGGCGGGGTCCTCCGGGGGGTTGCGCAGGGCGCGGGTGTCTACGAGCAAGGCGTCGCCGGTGGGGTTGTCGGTGTGGTTCTCGCCGAAGCTGGTGATGACGCAGCGGAGGTGGTTGTCGCTGTAGAGGGCGGAGGCGTCGTCGTAGGTCATGGGGTGCCTTTCTGCTGGTCGGGCAGGGGCGGTGTGCGTGGGCCGGGGTGGGCGGCGCGGAAACGACACTACCCCATATTCTATTGTCAAGACAATAGAATATGGGGTAGCTGGTTCGAGGGTCAGGCGGCCTCCTCGGCGGCCTCCGGCCGCGGGCCGAGAGCCACCTTCGAGGTCTTCCCTTCCTTGATCCGGTGGATCTTCCCCGCCTTCTCCAGCTTGTTGAGGACGTTCGCGAAGGTGGACTCCGAGACCCCACAGGCGGCCTGAAGCTGGCCCCGCTCCACGTAGTCGACGTCGCCAGGGTCGATGTCGTCGCCGACGTCGACCATGTCCACGTACATCGGGTCGGACTCATCGCGGAGGGCAGCCAGCACCTTCTCCTCCGAAGTGAGCTCCTTGGCCTTCGGGAGGTCGACACCAGGGAACGAGGTCCCGGCCTCGCCGGTAGCGCCTTCGCCGTCCTTCTCCTCGAACCCGGGGATCGGCGTGCGGGCCAGCTCCTCCATGTACGCCTCGTCGCCCCACCAGGGGACGTCGACCGGCGCGAGGATGTTCTCCGGCCGGATGTGATCAGTGGCGTCCTCAAGGGTGTCGATGCGCATCATCCCGGCACGGCCGCCGGGGGCAGCGACGTATCCGAGGCCGAAGGTGCGGCGCGGGTCCGACTCCTCCATGGTCGGGTCGTACACCAGCGCGTCGTCCTCCTCCACCCACACCGGCGGGATCAGGGAGGGGTCGATTCCCTCGAAGCCAGGGGGGAGGTCGCCGAGGTTCACCTGGTCGCTGTCGGTGCGCAGGATGATCCAGGTGCCGCCGGCGATGAGGTTGGCGCGGATGGCCTGCTCGCCGCCGAGCTGGTCGAGGTTGACGGTCTGGTTGATCAGGACCCAGGGCATGCCCAGGGAGCGGGTGAGGGAGGCGCCGTCCTTGACGATCTTGATGGCTTCCTTGCGGTTCGGCGCGCCGGGGGCGAGCATTTGGGCGGCCTCGTCCAGGATCGTGGCGCAGTACGGCCGCATCGCGGACGGCTCGAAGTTCTTCAGCTCCAGACGGGCGGCCTCTTCGATTCGGTGCTGCAGGACCCACCAGGACAGCCGCATGGCGCCCAGGGCGCCCTCCTTCGTAAGGCCGCTGTAGGCGGCCATCTTCGGGATTGCCGGGTTGCTGGCGCCCTTGGGGTCGCCGTAGATCTGGGACATCTTGTTGGCGTGGTACGCCAGGCTGATCATCTGGCCCGTGCCGCCCTTGCCGGAGCCGGTGGTGCCAGCGATCACGACGTGGAGGGCGCCCAGCTTCGGGTCGAACAGCTGGATCTTCGCCGGGAAGCCGGAGACGATCTTGCCGATGTTGACCCAGCCGCCCGGGGTGGCCTTGAGCGAGTCCAGGCCCTGGAAGTCGTGGCCGGCCTCCAGGGGGTTGTGGTCCATGACGCGGATGATCGCGCGCCGGGGGTCGCGCCGGCCCGGCTCGTAGGAGACGAGGTCGATGGACCGGCGCAGCGCGCCGGCGAGCTCGCCGAGGTTGACGACGCGGGGCAGCGCGTCCAGGTCGTCGTCGGCGACGACGCGCGCCACCTGGCCGCCGGTGTTCTCGTCGTGGCCGACCTCTTCCAGGTGGGTCTTCGGGAGGACCCGTGCGCGGACTCGCTTCCAGGCGCCTTGGAGGGTGGAGGGGTCGAGCTCCGCGCGCTGGGTGTACCAGACGGTGATGAAGACCTCGCCGGAGTGCGCGCCTACCTTCATGTCGATGTCGTCGACCGTGCGGCCGAAGAGGGAGGAGACGGTGTCCTTCGCGACGTTCACGGAGTCGCCGAGGGCGGCGGTGATCCGGCCTTCCCAGCGGTCGGTGTAGATCACGACATCGGAGAGCACCTGGTTCTTGTGCCGGCCGTTCTTCGGGTCGCTGATCACGTGCCCCCAGGCCGCGATCATCTTGTCGGCCATGGACACGGCGGCCGGGGCGCCGGTGTTGGCCGGGGCGGCCTGGACCGCCTGCTGGGCCTGCGTCTGCTCCACCTCGACCTTTCGGCGGCCGAAGACGCGGCGCAGGCGCCAGCCGGTGAAGACGACCGCGGCCCACCAGCCCAGCGACAGGATCCCGGGGATGGAGAGCGGCTCCAGGGCGCCGGCCAGCAGGGCGTCGGTCGCCTCGGCGCCGCCCAGCTGCCCCAGGGCGAGGCCCATGCCGGTGGTGATCGTGGAGATTCCCATGGTGTCGCGGTGCGCCCGCGCGATGTCGATCCCGGGGAGCTGGTTCGCCCAGCGGCCGAGGCGGTTCATGTAGTTGGCGCCGGCGAACGTCGCTCCTGCCACGAAGCCGATCCCGGCGTAGGCCGCGGCGTTCGGGTCCAGGAACGGGGCCAGGATGCCCACCCCGACGGGCAGGAGGACCTGGAGCGCTGCGGCGGCGCGCTCCGCCGGCTCCGCGTTCGGCACGGTCTTGGTGATGGTGGTGGACATCAGGCGGGACTCTCCTGTCTGGGAACGGGGTGACGTGCGAGGAGCGCGGCCGGCCGCTGGGAACGCGATCCCCGGGGGGCGGCCGCGCGTCGGTAGGGGTGGTGCGGTGGTGCTACTCCTGCTCGAACCAGTCGCGTGAGACCTTCTCCAGGTCCGTCACGTCCGACCGGTCGAAGGCCTCCTGGAACCCGGCGTGGGTGGTGCGGGCCTGGTCCCCGGCGGCCTTCGCGGCCTTCGCGGTGTCGGCCGTCTTCGACGCGTAGTCGATCGCGCCGTCCGACACCCCGCGGATGATCCTCGCCAGCTCCTGGCACTCCGCCAGGGAGTCGCGGTCCACGGTCTTGGCACCCAGCGCGTCCGCGTCGGAGGCGGTGTCGTCGGCCAGGTCCTTGATGCGGTCCGCGGCCTGCTTGACGCCCTCCGCGTTGCGGGCCAGGGCCCTCTCCTTGGCCTCGGTCTTGCGGACGAGGGCCTTGAACGTCAGCTCTGCCATGATCGGTACTCCCGTCCGGTCCTACGCGGCGGGCGCGTAGGAGCCCTTGTCGTTGTAGAAGCGGAGCTCGGCGGGCTTCGTCACGTCGCTGTCGACGACGGCCTTGTAGAGCGGCGCGTACCGGGTCCCGATGTTGGTCAGGACGACCTTGCACATCTCCGCCGCCCGCTTCGCGCGCTTGTGGAGCTCGGCGGCCTCCGCCGCCTGGGCCTTCGCCGCGTCGGCCAGCTTCGTCAGCTTCGCCGCGAGCTTCTCGCCGCCCTCGACGGCCTTCGCCTGCTCGGCCAGCTGCTGGCAGTCCTTCGCCTCGTCCTGAGCGGCGGCCTCCAGCGACTTGCACGCCTCGGCCACCTTGATCAGGTGGGTCTCCTTGGCTTCCAGCTTCCGCTCGTACTGCTTGAAGTTCCGCAGCTCCTTCCGGCTGATCGCCCCCCGGGCGCCGTCCGTGCCCAGGGTCAGCGTGTTCGCGTCGATCTCCTTCACCAGAAGGGGCTTCACGTCCGTGCTCACTCCGTCGTCCTCCTTGTCCGGCGGGGCGATGACGAGCGTCTGGCCGTTCGGCCCGGTGACCGCCGTCCCCTTCGGGTCGTCCTTCTTCGGGTCCTGCTGCTTCGCCTTGTGGTCGGCGCGGGCCTTGTCCAGCCGCGTGTGCTCCTCGGCGTTCGCCTCCTTCTTGTCCTGGTAGCCGTCCTTCGCGCCCTGCGCGTACGCCTGGACGTGGTCGATCACGTTCCGGACCTTGGAGCCGTCGCTGTGGCCCGTCTCCCTGGAGCGCTGAAGCGGGGTCCGGCCGCCGGCCCCGTCGGAGCCGGAGCCGCCGCCCTTCCCGCCCCTGCCGTTCTTGCCAGGGCTGCCACCCGAACCGGAGCCGCCGCTGCTCCCGGAGGAGCCGCCCGAACCCTGGCCGCCGCCCTTCTTCAGGTCGCCCTTCGCGCCCTGGCCCGCCTTGCCCTTCGAGGCGTTCGGGGCACCGGAGTTCCCGCCGGACGAGCCACCGGCCACCGTTCCGCCAGCGCTCCCAGCGGCACCAGGCTTTCCGTCCTTGCCCGCCTTTCCACCAGCCCCCGAGCTACCCGATGAGCCGTCTTTCCCCTTGGCCCCAGAGTCCTTAATGGGCTTCGGTCCGGCCTCCTTCGGAGAACTCCCGCCACCGTTTCCGCTAGCTCCGCGACCACCGCCGGATCCTGCATTCCCATTCGAGCCGGACGAGCCGCGCCCACCACTTCCGGTGGCGCCGCCATTCCCACCACGCCCGGCACCTGCTGAGCCGCTCCCGCTGGAATTGCGGCCCGAATTCCCGCCTCCACCGGCCCCTCCTTGGGGACCGTTCCGGGGCGGAAGTCCGGGCGATTTCGTGACCGTGGTGGTCCGGGTCTCCTTCACCTGGAGCGCGGCGGCCCTGGCCTTCGCCACGTCCAGGCGCTTGTTCGCGGTCCCGCCGCCCTTCGCCCAGCGAGTCGCGCCCGCCCGGATCAGGGTCTTGAGCACGCCCTCCTTGTACCGGGCGCCAGCCGCGTCGGACCCGGCGCCGGCCAGGTCCTCCGGGGCCTTGAACGACTCGCTGGTGACGCCCGGGGAGCTGCGGCCTACCACCCCGCCGGGGTCCGCCTTCGCGGTCGGGTCGTCACCGTCCGGCCGGGCCCCGGCACCGGTCGCGGTGACCGGCCTGGCCGGTTCCACCGCGGCCATCAGGGCGGCCATGATGCCGGTGTTCCCGGCCGCCGCGGGCGTCCCGCCGGCGGCCGCGGCGGGCGGATCGGGCGGTCCTCCGGGGACCGGGGGCGCCGTGTCGACCGCCATCTCTCACTCACCTTCCTCGTGTACCACCAGCGACCACCGGCGCTCCGAATTGCTGACCAGCCCGACGCTCTTGAGCTCGGACAGCTTCACGCCCAGATGGGGCACGGAAACGCCTGTCGCCGTGGCCACTTCATGCACCGTCATCGGAGCGACGCCGGCCTTCAAAGAGGCCAGGATCTTCTCCTTGACCGTGAGCGCAGAGGGCGATCGCTTCTGGCTTTCCCGGAGCTCTTCCAGCCCTTCCGGAGATGGGAACAGCCCTTTGTCCCGAAGGGCCTGAACCGCGTCGGTGACCATGTGAATGGGGTTCGCCTCTCCGAAGTCGAACCACTCCCCGATCCCCCGGAAGCGCTTCAGGTGCTCGTGGATCAGCCTCTCCAGAAGGCGCCCGCCCTCGACGGTCGCCAGGATCCGGAGGGGGTTCGGGTTGCCCGATTGCAGCTCCATCAGGCGGTTGCGCGCGTTGCCTGCAGAGCCGATCTTCACCCGCCGGTCAGCTGCGGATCCGATCACGTAGACCACGCCGTGCGCGTTGCTCCTGCCGGTCCTGTCGTGCCTCATACTCTCCCTCGATCGTCACTCAGAGTGGTTACTCCCTACTCGCTTCCCGAACTGGGAAGGCCGCGAGGGCACCTCCAGAGGCACCTTTTCGCTGTTCAGGCGGCCGGGAGCAGGGAAGGAGTAACCACCTCGACTACTTTTCGTGACTATGCGTCGGCCTTCTTGCCCTTGCGCGCGAACACCGCGATGGCCAGGCCGCCTCCGGCGACCAGGCCCAGCAGGGTCGGGGAGTTGATCCCCTCGCTCCCCGCTCCGCCTGCACCGCGGCCGGCGGCCTGGACGTTGCTGGCGGCCGTCATGAGGGACCCGTCGACGGTTTCGTACTGCTGCTTGCAGTCCGCCACGACGGCGCTCCGCGAGGGCGGTCCGTAGCCCTTGTCGGCCAGCGCGAAGGAGTCCTTCACGCACTTGTCGACGGCCGCCTGGACCTTCTCGGCGGAGGCGGTCGCGGCCTTCTGGTCGCTGCTCGCCTGCGCGTTGCGGATCCTCATCTCCTCCAGCTCCAGCTGCTTCATCTGGATCTGGAGGGCGGCGGCCTCCTTCTCGTCCTTCGCGACGGCCGCCGAGTGGACCTGGAACCAGATGGTCCCGCCGCCGACGAGCGCGACCCCGGCGACCGCGACGGCGACCTTCCCCCGACGGGTCAGACCAGCCTTCTCGGACTTCACGACCGGCGTTCCGTACGGGCTTTCATCGGCGTACGGGGAAACGTCGGGAGCGTCGTTCCCGAAGGCCATTCCAGCCACCATTCCGGCCTGAATTCCTTCGAATGCGCTCTCTTCATCCGGTGTCATTTTATTCTCCGTTCTTACGCGCCAGGCCGGAGGCCGCAGAGATCATGGCCTCCACGCCTTGGAAAGTGTTGCCGGAAAGGTCGTTCCACGCCCAAAACTCCATCTCCACACCCTGGCGGGCCAGTTGGGTCTGGAGATAATTCACGGCCTTCCCCCGGTCGATCGCGGTCACATGCCCGGTGGATTCCAGAAAGGTCTGGGCACCCCTGATGCACATACGGCCGGTGGGAGAGAAGTCGAAGGACTGGCCCCAGCCGTAGCGGGTCAGGACTTCGATCACCTGGGCCAGGTGGTACGAGGGCTTCAAGGGGCGCGGCTCCTGCCAGAGCCCCAGGTCAGCCATCGCGGACCGGACGCCCTTGGGGATCAGGCGCTGCCCCCAGGTCGGGGGGTCCGGGGCCAGCGTCGGGAGCGGTACGTGCAGCCGGTGGGGGCCGCGCGGCGGCCGCGGGGTGACCGGGGCAGTCGGCCGCGGCGCCGGGCGGCGGGCCGCCGGCGCCGTGACGGGCAGGCTCTGCGTCGCCATCAGTCGGCCGCCGGGGTGCTGTGGCGGGCGTCGATCAGGGCGTCGAGCGCGCTGTGGTCGAGGGTGACGGTGACCATGACCGGGGTGGTCTTCTGGGTCTTCCACTGGCCGTGTCCGTCTCCGGGGACCGCGGCGGCCATCTTGGCGAGGAGGAGGCCGCGGGCGGCGTCCAGGAGGTCGATGGCCTCGGCGACGGTGGTGCCGGTCCAGGTCTTCGGGGGGTTCGACATCGGGGGCTCCTTCTGGGTCAGGCACTTCGGGTGTCGGTGGTCTGCTTCGCGTCCTCGAAGAGGACCCGGGCGGACTTCAGGCGGTCGTAGGCGGTGGTCTGCTTCAGCCCGAAGTCGTTCATCACGTCCTCCAGGGACACGGCCTCCGGGCTGTCGGCTTCGAGGAGGCGGGCGAGGACCTGCTCCACTTCGGATTCGCGCTTCGAGCGCTGCCCGCCGAGGGCGACCGCTCCGGCACCCGAACCTGAAGTGGCACCCGAAGCTGAAGCCGAACCCGTGGCCCCGGGCCGAAGCGAAACCGAAGTGGCGCTTCGGGTCCGGGCTTCGGCCGCCACACGCTGCGCCCGGTCCTGCGCGGCGGCCAGCTCCTGGCGTCGAACCTCTTCGGCTTCGGCTGCGGCCTGCGCGAACTTCTGCTGCCGCTCCATCTCCCGGGCACGGCCCTGCTGCTCGCGCTGCTTCAGTTCGGCTTCGGCTTCGGCCTCGCGGCGCCGCCGGGCGATGGCTTCGAGCTTCGCTTCGGTTTCGGCTTCGACCACCCGGGCCGCCGCTTCGGCTTCACGGCGCTTCGCTTCCACTTCGAGCCGGGCCGCTTCGGCCGCGACTTCGGCCCGGGACTTCGCTTCGGCTTCGGCCGCTTCAGCTTCGGCACGTTCGGCCCGGCGCTTCGCTTCGGCTTCGACGTCGCGGAGTTCGGCCGCGTGCTTCGCTTCAGCTTCGGCTTCAGCCTTCGCCTTCGCTTCGGCCTGCCGCTTCGCTTCGGCTTCAGCCTGCCGCTTCTCCTCCTGGTAGGGGAGATCGATCGCCTCCTCCACGCTCATGCCGTCGGCGACGAGGTCGAGGACGAGAAGCTGGTCGGCGGACGCCTTCCGGCGCCACCGCCGGCCGTGCTGCTTACGCAGCTGCGCGCGGTAGATCCGGGCCTGCCGCTCCAGGTCGATGACGGCGGCGTAGGAGCGGATGTCCCACAGCCGCTGGCGGCGCCAGATGACGAAGGTGTTGAAGGGGTTGAGGAACCAGCGGGACAGGGGCGGTGACTCGATGTGCTTGTCGGCGGTGATGTCGGCGATCCGGCCCACTGCGTGGCGGGCGGCCTCGACGGCGATGACGAACAGGATCGGGATGACGCCGTGCATGCCGACGCCGACCGGGTCGGGCCAGGCGGCGACGGCGTTGAACGCGATCGTCGCCGCGGTGAGGCCCCAGGCGGTCTGGCGGAGCAGGGGGTAGGGGATGCGGCGCCAGGTGAGGAGGAGGTCGAGGGCGAGGAAGGCGATGATGCCGGCGTCGACGGCGACCGGGAACGCGTCTGCGAACGCACCGAAGCCCTTCGCCCTGGCGAGCTTGGTGACGGCGGTGTAGGAGCCGATGAACCCGAGGGTCGCGATGGTCAGAACGGCGGCGGCGACGGTCCCGATGAGGACCTTCTGCACCATCGACAGCGGCTCGGGCTCAGAGCTGCGGGGGGTGGTGACCCCGCCGGTGGGCAGGGGCTGCCACTCCCCCATGGTCAGGGGCTGGGGCGGCACGGGGCCGGCCGGGGTCATGGTCACAGTGATCGGTGTCCTTCCTGGTCTCGGAGTCAGCGGTTGATGCGGGCGGCCTGGTAGTCGGCCTTCGTGCAGCCGGCGTCCTCCGCGTAGTCGAGCGCGTTGTCCGCGAGGGCGACGGCCTCCTGCACTTCGGGGCTGTCGGGTCCGTGCTCGGCGAGGGTTCGGGTGAAGTGCTGGCCGGCTGCCACGGCGAGCGCCGCGGCGATGTCCTTCTGGGACATGTGCTGCTCCTCTCGGGTCAGGTGGCGGTGGGAGCCCTGGGGCCGGGAGACCGGCCCCAGGGCGCCCGCAGCGGTCAGGCGGCGCCGTGGCGGGCGTGGTCGGTGGCGATGGCGGTGAGGCGGGCCTGCTCGTCCGCGCTGACGCCAGCCATCTCGATCTGGACGCCGCACCCGTCCTGGCCGCAGGTCACGGTGCTGCTCGGGGAGTCGCTGCGCCGCGTGGCGTTGACCGCCCACGCCACGTTCGCGACGGCCAGGGCGACGACGGACACCGTCGCCATCACGGAGGCGCCGGACATCCAGACCTGGGTGGCGATGACGGTGCTGGCGGAGGCGGTACCGATGACGACGACGGAGTTGGCGATGGGCGAGGACATGGGGCTCCTTCGGTGAGGTCTCTGGTTCGGGGAGAGGGGTGGTGTCCGGCCCGTTGTCGGCTCCCGGGCCGGACACCGTGGGGAGGGTGGTCAGGCGACGGCGAGGCGGTACTCGGCGACCATGTCCGGCAGGTCCTTCAGGCGGTCGGCGACCTGGTTCAGCAGCACCTGCTTCGCGGCGGCGTCCGGAGCGCGCCACTCGGCGTCGTCGATGAAGGTGACGGCGTCCCTGATGTCCTCGAAGCCGTTGATGCCGCTCCGCTTGAAGATGTGGACGGCGTCGAGGAGCTGGTTGCCGAGGTCGCACAGGTCCACGACCGGGTTGTCTTCGACGACGAACGCGACGTCGTCGGCGTACTTGGCGAGGATCTTCTCGGGGGTGTGGTCCACGGTGGATGCTCCTTCTGCGCGGTCCGGCGCGGGCAGGGCGGTCAGAGGGTGTTGATCAGCGGCCGTTGTACGGGAGCGCGCGGCACGTCTCGGCGTGCTGCTGCGCCCACTTCCGGGCGGCGGCGAGGGGGGCCAGTGCGGCGGCGGAGGCCTCGTCGGCGTCCGCGCTCAGCGGGACGGCGTCGGTGGCGGGCACCTGGTGCTCCTGGTCGGCGCAGCCGTTGCCAGCGCAGCGGACGAGGGCGGCGATGGCGACGCCGTCCTGCATCTCGGTGAAGGAGCCATGCTTGCGCTTCCGGGAGAACTTGACCTGGAGGTCGGCCTCGATGACGGCGCCGCCGACGCCCTGGTACCGGCCAGCGGGGATGGCGACGATGTGGTTGGTGCTGAGGACGCGGCGGCCGCTCTCCAGGTGCCGCCTCTGGATGCGGATCTCCTCGGGGACGGCGTCGGCCGGGTTGGGCGCGAAGTTGGTGTACATGGCGGGCCCTCTCAGGTGGTCGGGAGCGGGGCCCGGCCCGTTGCCGGGCCCCAGTGGTGCCGTGCGGGTGGGTCAGGAGCGGTCGATGAGGGCGGCGGCCTCGCCGGTGTGATCACGCGGCGCGAACTCCGCCAGCTCGTACGCGAACCGCTCGCCGCACAGCTCGACCTGCTTGGCCGTCTCCGCGTCCAGGCCGTCGAGCGCCGGGTTCGAGTCGGCGTTCGTCAGCCGCTGCACCAGCAGCCCGAACGCGGCCAGCAGGTCGGTGCCGTTCCCGGCGATCGTGGAGAGGATCGTCTGCGTCTGGTCCGCCGTCAGGGCGTCCAGCGCAAGGAGGCGGATCCCGTCGCGGATCATGTCGACCCCGGGGTGGACCCCGGCGGTGTCGTCGAGGACGCCTTCGAGCTCGTCGTCGAGCGGCGGAACACCGACCTCAACCGGCGGCTGCAGCTCGCCCGGCCGGTGATACCAGGGGTAGGAGCCCTTCGCCATCACAGCTCCCCCTCCACCGACTCACCCAGGAACGCCTCGTACGCCAGGACACCGGCCTCCGGGTCGGCGCCGTTCAGCGCGTCCGCGAGGAGGCTGATCGGGTCGACGGCGGCGAAGTGGTCCTCGATCGCAGCGACCAGCAGCGGGTCCAGCTCGTCGTACTCCGCGCCCGCTGCCATCACGCCACGACCTTCGAGGCGGAGGCCGGGCCGGACGGGGTGAAGCCGCCGCACGTCCCGGGGCACAGCCACATGTCGCAGATCGGGCAGCGCTCGTTGCTCGCGGTCAGCTTCGCCAGCCGCTTCTTCTCGAACCGGAGGTTGTCCAGCGCGGCGGCCTGCGTCTCGCACGGCACGCTCTGGAAGCTGGGCGACTCGACGTAGGTGGTCAGCCGTCGGACAGCGGCGCGGGCCGCGTCGACCTCGGACCGCTCGACCGCCGGGGCGAGACGCAGCACCGGCTGCCGCTCGAAACCGGGGGCCATCTCAGCGAGCGTCCGACGCGCCGGACGGGCCACGTTCGCGTCGTCCAGCCGCGCTCGGCGCAGGGCCTCAGCCGCGCCGTGGGAGGCGGTGTAGATGGAGGTGGGGGTCTTCGTGCGATCCTGATTCATGGCGGATCTGGCCTCCTGTGTGGCAGGTAGGGCTGGTCTGCTTCGCGGTCCCTGGTGTGCAACCACCAGGGACCGTTGTGCTTCTGAGGGATCCTCAGCGGCACAACTCAATATTCCTAGGACTAGACTTGCGTGTCAAGCTAGGCGGCGAATAGTCTCGTGATTAGAGAGGAGGACCGGATGCCGAAGCCCCAGCCGAAGTACCGCGACATCGCGGACGAGCTGCGCGCCCAGATCGAAAGCGGAGAACTCCCGCCCGGCAAGAAGTTGCCGTTCACCGACGACCTGGTGGAGCGGTTCGGCGTGTCGAAGCAGACCGTCAGGGCTGCCGTTGACGTGCTCGCGCAGGAAGGGCTGGTCGTAGTGCGACGTCGCTACGGAACCGTCGTCCGAGATAGGCGACCCGTCCGGATACCGCTGAGCCGCTACCAAGGCTCGCTGGACTCAGATGGCCAGCTCGGCCCCTTCGAAGCCGCCTGCGAGGCGCAGGGGTTGAGGGGCGTCATGAAGACCGTGTCGGTGGAGCAGGTGCGTGCCCCGGATGTCGCGGCCCTGCTGGGCCTCGAGTCCGAAGACGCCTTGGTCTGCCGGCGTCGTGAGGCGCACATAGAGGAGCAGGTCGTCCAGTTCCAGCAGGCCTGGTACCCGCTCGACGTGGCGCAGGCAGCCGGCCTGGACCAGCCGGGCAAGGTGACAGGCGGCGTCTACGGAGCGCTGGCCGCTGCAGGAATGGCGCCAGCTGAGGCCGACGAGCGCGTCGGGGCCCGGATGCCCACGAAGGAGGAGGGAGCACAGCTCGGCACAGGGCTTGCCCTGCCCGTGCTCACGGTTGAAAGGATCAGTCGCGACAACGCTGGTCGCCCGCTGGAGCTGCTCCGTGTAGTTGCCGCGGGAGACCGGATGGATCTCGTCTACGAGGCACTGCCTCTTCCCGGAAGGCACCAGGCATGACCGTGCTGCGGCACTGACCGTTCAGTCCTGGACTCCATCCAGGACGGCGAACGGCCGGAGGGGCTACCGACCCCACCCGGCCGTCCTTGCACCACCGATCTGCGAAATCGGCAGCAATGACGCACCAACCCTCATCAGGAAGGCCGTCTCCATGAGCCTACTTCTTCTGAGACATCGAAGTAATCCAGCGTCCCGTAAGGACTCGCTGTGACCCCCGGCGGCAGGTCTGACCTGCCCTCTTTCGTCACCTTCAAGACGGGCGCCGAGCTCCTCGTCGAGCAAGGGATCGCAACCAGCATCACCCCCGACGGCGTTCGGTACATCGCTCGCCAGGACAACCAGGAATGGCCCTTCGGCGAAGGCAAGCCGCACCCGTACGAGAAGGTCGGCAACGCCCGCGTCATGGCCACCAAGCCGTTCCTGGACTACTTCCGCAGCCACCCGCCGAAGGGGCGGGGCCCGGACAGAGCACCCCGCAGCACCCAGTGAACCGGCCCGTCTGGCGCGCGATACGCCAGCCCAGACATGCCGAAGGCCGGCGAGTTCACAGCTCACCGGCCTTCGAAGCACAACAGCGGGTGGTCGCCCGCTGCACCAAGACCCACCTCGTGAAAGTCAGGTCTACGGGATGACTGTACCCGGATCACCGGTGGAGCCCACCAGAAGCGGCGCACTGCGCCGAGTGAGCCAGCCGTTTGCTGGAGGCCTGCGATGAGGAAGCGAGCATCGAGGCCGAACCGTTTCGCGGCGGTCGAGAACACGGCGATCGACGCGTTGCCGTCGGTCTTGGCGACGGGCCTGTTGACGAAGCTGATCCGCGCGCGTGACGGCGAGGATGTGACCGTCGAGGGCCTGTGCAAGACGCACGTCGAGGGCCGTGAGGCCCTGACCAAAGCAATGCGAATGCTCGTGGAGAAGGCGTTCGTCGTGAAGTTCAAGCTGCAGCGGGCCGCCTCCGAGATGGTCGAGGAGGACGGGGAGCTCGTCGCGAAGCGCGGGGGCTCCTGGTACACGACGTTCAGCGTCGACTCGTTCGCCTTCACGGCCGAGGACGTGAGCGCCATGCTGGCGGAGATCTATGACGGCGGGAACGTGAAGTCGCACCGGATCGAGCCGGAGCACCTGGACCCGAACAAGAACGGGGCGGGCTGGTCGCGACCGGGTGCGGGAATCCCGTCGGTCGGTGCGACCAGGGAGAACGCCGAGCCCTGGCCAGAGGGTGACTCGCGACCGACCTACGGCTCACCGACGGTCGGTCCACCGACCGTCGGTCACCCGGCGGCTCATATAAGGAAGAAGACTGTTCTCTCTGAAACTAAGAGCGAAGACGGGATGCCCCTGTCGGGGCGTAGCCCCGTGGACGGGCGTAGCCCTTCGTCTACCGGTAGTAGGGCTGCTGGGGACGAAGGCGGCTCCGCCGCGTCCGGCAAGACCCAGCGCTCCCCCTCGACGAAGAAGGCGGCGGCCGGCGGGAAGCGGCACAGCCGCGCCGAGCGGGCCACGGTCGAACAGGTCCTCGCGTTCCTGCCGCCTGAGCTGCCCGTCGACCAGGTCCGCCTTCCCGTCGTCGCCGACGCGATTCTGTCGGCGATGGCCGCGGACGGGCGGAGCGTCGAGGAAATGGGGCAGCGGATCCTGTACCGCTGGCTGCACCACGGCTTCGCCGAGAAGGTCGCTGCCGGCCAGCTGCGGAACCCGGTTGGCACCGTCGTGGCCCTCGTCCGGCCGCTGCGCCGGGGAGACAAGTACGCCTGTGCCGACGCCGGGTGCGAGAACGGCCGCGTGAAGGTCACGGGCGTAGAGGAGGACTGCCGCCTGTGCGCGGTCCGAATCGCCGACTGGAAGGCCGCGCAGCAGCGGAACCGGCCCCCTAGCGGGGAGAAGCCGCCAGTGCCGCCGCAGCGGGCCCCCGTGGCGCCGTCGAAGCCGCTCTTGGAGGACTGCACCGGCCCTTACTGCACCCGGTCCGTCCGGGCGGGGCGCGCCCTGTGTGACGACTGCCAGGAGAAACAGGAAGCTGCAGCGGCAGGTGCTGACCTGGTCGGGCAGTGGGACATGGAGGACGCCCGCCGGGCCGAGCAGCAAGCTGCTGCCGTGCAGGTAGATGCTGAGGACGCCCGGCTGCGCGCGGAGTTCGCCGCCCAGAACCCGGGGCTCGCCGCCTACAGCTCGGATGCGCCGTTCTGACCTGGTGAGGTGGGCGTACGGCGTGATGCCCGTACGCCCACCTTCCTAGCCGTCCTCGCTCTGGCGACTGGTGGCCTCAGACAGCCCTTGAACGGCCGCAGTTCGCCAATCGGCCGCCGCAGGCCCTCCTGGGACGGGAAGATGGGACTATTCGCCCAAGACCGGCTTGGAGGCCAGTTCATGGACGCTCGTCAGATCACCGCGCTCGACGACGAAGCCTTCGAGGAGTTACTCCTCGCCCACGTACACCCGCCCGTCCGCGACCCCGACGTCTGGGCCGGGCTGACCCATCCCGACAACATCCGCCGCACCCAGTCCGTCGCGGCAGCCAAGCACCAGCGCACCGCCCACGCCCTGCGCAAGCGGAAGGCGGAGCGGGAGGTCTTTCAGCAGGAATGTCTCGCCCGCGGCTATGAGGGCAAGCGGGATTGGTTCGAGACGCGCGCCGAATACGAGAGCTGGCGATCCCGCGCTGGCAACTTCCACCAGACGATGCAGAAGGCCCTCTCCGAGATCGCTCGGATCATGAGGGACCAGAACCGATCCGCAGGCGACCGAAGCTTCGGTGCCCAGCGCAACACTCTCCGCCTCCTCGCCCTCGCAGTGAGCAAGCATCAGGCCGCTCACGCCCGCGCTGGCGGCGTTGCCGAGCAGCAGGACTACGAACTCTGGCGAGTCCTGGACCAGCTCACGGTGCCCACCGGGCCGGATCAGGACCAGGTGTCGCTTCGCACGATGCTCGACGTGTATTGGACGGAGGTGAATCCGGTCAGCGACGTCGAAGAGCGGCGCGCCGATGCCGAGCGGATGATGCGTGGGGCGCCCGGCGGCCAGTCATCCCGCTACGCGGGAGTCCCTCGCGCCCGGCACGTCGACAACGGCAAGGGGCTCGCCTGAACGACTGAAGCGACTGGCGGCCGGGCATCCCGACGGCGCCGGGCGGCCGCTCGGGAGTCTGCCGCCCCTCTCCTGATGTGACCGGGCTCACGCCTCCTGACCTGCATCTGCGGCCCGTAGCGGTGCGGCACGTAGGGTGTGGCGGGTGCAGGTACAGAACAACGCCCTCCTCGCCCCGCTGACGACCTTCAGGCTCGGCGGGCCCGCCACCCGGCTCGTCACCGCCACCACGGACGACGAGGTGATCGCCGCCGTCCGCGAGGCCGACGCCTCCGGCACGCCGCTGCTCGTCATCGGCGGCGGATCCAACCTGGTCATCGGCGACAAGGGCTTCGACGGCACCGCCCTGCACATCGCCACGACCGGCTTCTCCCTCGACGGCACCCGTCTGGAGCTGGCCGCCGGAGAGGTCTGGACGGACGCCGTCGCGCGGACCGTCGAGGCCGGGCTCGCCGGGATCGAGTGCCTCGCCGGCATCCCCGGCTCCGCGGGCGCCACCCCCATCCAGAACGTCGGCGCCTACGGCCAGGACGTCTCCGCCACCGTCACCGAGGTCGTCGCGTACGACCGGCGGGCCGAGGAGACGGTCACCCTCACCAACGCCGAGTGCGCCTTCTCGTACCGCCACAGCCGCTTCAAGGACCAGCCCGACCGCTACGTCGTGCTCCGGGTCCGCTTCGAGCTGGAGGACGCCGACGGGATGTCCGCGCCGATCGCCTACCCGGAGACCGCCCGCGCCCTCGGCGTCGAGGCCGGCGACCGGGTGCCCCTCACGCGGGCCCGGGAGACCGTCCTGCGGCTGCGGGCGGGCAAGGGCATGGTCCTGGACCCGGAGGACCACGACACGTGGTCGGCCGGCTCCTTCTTCACCAACCCGATCCTCACGATCGAGGCCTTCGACGCGTTCGCCGCTAAGGCCCGCGCGCGCCTCGGCGACGAGGTGGCGCCGCCGGCGTTCCCGACCACGGACGGCCAGGTGAAGACCTCCGCCGCCTGGCTGATCGACAAGGCCGGCTTCGTGAAGGGCTACGGGACCGGGCCCGTCCGGATCTCCACCAAGCACACCCTCGCCCTCACCAACCGCGGCGAGGCGACCACCGAGGACCTGCTCGCGCTCGCCCGCGAGGTCGTCGCCGGGGTACGGGACGCCTTCGGGGTCACCCTCGTCAACGAGCCCGTGACGGTGGGCGTCGCGTTGTAGGAACACCGCAGGCCCGGCCGCACTTCGGAGGCGTTGTCAGTGGGCGCCCCTACGGTGGGGGCATGATGAATACCGTCCGGCCGCGGAACCCCGATGTCCTGCTCCGCGCCGTCCGGATGATCTTCGGCGTGTCCTGCCTGCGGTGCGGTATCAGCCGGCCAGACCCGGTGATGGCGCACATCCGGAACTGGCCCGGGACTCTCAAGGTCGTGACCACCAAGATGAAGGGTTCCGTGCCGGAGACGGAAAAGTTCACCAAGGTCATCGACGAGTACACCTACTCGCTCTTCCACAACATCGGTAACGTCCTGCCGCTCTGCCCGAATTGCCACGCTCTCTTCGACGGCGCCAAGTACACCGAGTCCGACGAGCGGGAGATACGACAGCTGCGCGACGAGGCCGTACGCCAGCCGGAGGTTCTTGAGCAGGCGATCGCCTACATCCGCGCCGAGCTCGCGGGGCGCACGAACCGCTGCTCGCACAAGGACGAGGCTGGCGATCGGCTCCACACCCGCAGGACCGACACCTCGGCCCTCGGTGCGCCTTTGACCTGGGTGATGAACGGGTTCCGGCGCGGCCTGGACCTGGGCGATCCGAACATCGTCGTCAACACGGCCACGCCGGGCCAGCACTACCACGTCGCCCTGGACCGGGGGTCCGTGGACCAGTGCTTCGGCACATCAGACTCGGGCTGCTCCGACTCTGAGCTGGTCGTCTAGGCGCGATCCCGCCCGCGGTGTCGGTGGTCGCTGGGATACTCGGCGGACCGCCGTACCCCGAGAGGACCCCCGTGAGCGACGAGCAGCAAGAGCCGACACCGGCCGAGCTCCGGATGTTGGCGGCCCAGACAGAAGCACTTGAGCAGCGCATCGCCGAAATCCAGGACCGGCTCCGCGCGAGCGAGGAGACCCGGGACACCGCCTTCCGCCTGGCCGACGCCGCAGAGAACATGCGCCGTGGCCGGGATGCCCTGGAGTTGACCGTCGCCGACCTGGCTCGGATCCGTACCAGGCGGGACCCACGGCTGTGCGGTGTGCCGTGGGGCGTGTGCCCGGAGCACGGCAACACCCTGCGGGGCAGCGGCGGCCGCGCCTGGTGCACGGACCCGGGCTGCACGAGGTCGTGGGGCTACGACAAGCTCGGCACCACGTGCGGGGAGCCGGTCACGCACACGATCACCGACGCGGCCGGCACCTCGTTCCCGGCCTGCCGGGGGCACGCGATGGACGCGGAGCAGCGGTTGGAGGGCGGCACCGTCGTGGAGCTGCCCTCAGCGACCGCCTGACCCGGCATGCGGGACCGCGCGACCGAAGACCGCGGGCAGGGCGTGACCTGACCGGACCGGCCGCCCGGGGCGACGCTGCTGCGCTAGCCTCAGCGGTGTACCCGACCGGCGGAGGCCTCTGATGGCGCACCTCATCTTCAGCGAGGACGAACAGCGTGAGCTGCGGGAGGCCGCGCGCGCGGAGTTCCCCGGGAATCCGGCGCTCGCGTACGTCCTGGAGAACCTGGCGGCGGAGGGTATCGACCTGGACCGGGGCAGGGACTGGGAGGACCTCCGTGTGGAGGCTGGCCTGCCCGAGCGGAACGCCGAGGCCCCCGAAGTTGCCTAGGCACACTCGCGGGCGGCGGCCCCGGATCGTGTTCATCGAGCCGGCCGAGACCCAGGTCCGTCTCCTCACCCCCGCGCAGGCCGCCATCCTGGACGGAACCCTCAACGCCATCGCGGCGGACCCGGACGCGGTGAAGCCGCACGCCACCGCGTCCGCACTGCGCGACTACCAGCACGACGGGGTTCGGGTCGTGTTCTACGCGACCGCGCTCGGCAGCATCCTCATCGTCACCTACGTCGAGGTCGACTGACCGCGCAGCCTGGCCTTTCCCGCCCCTGGAGACCCTGTTGACCGACCGCCAGCCGCTCACCGTCACCCGGAACGCTGACGGCAGCTACAGCCCCGCCTACGACGAGACCTGGCCCCCGCTGACCGAGGTGGAGTGGAGTGCTGGCGTCGCCTCGATCGAGAGCGGTCTCACCATCCGCGTCATCGAGTCCGGCCAGGGCTACCACTTCGACATCAGCGGCGGTCGCGGCTCGTCCGGGCTGGGCCCCATGTCGCTGAGCGACGCCTACGCCTTCCTCGAAGGCGTCCGCATCGGGGCGCAGGAGACCGCCCGGCGGCTCGGCGAGAACCGCTGACGGCCGAAGCCAATCCCAGGAGGCCTTGTGACCGACCGGCGTCCTCAGCCCGCTGACCTGTGGGCCGGGCTGAACCCCCGCCAGCAGACTTACCTCACGGTGATCTACAGCGCTGACCAGAACGCCGAGGCGAGCCACAAGGGCGACGCGTTCACCTGGAGCCGGACGCCGGCCAGCGAGTGGCGCTGGCTGCCCTTCTCCATCAAGGCCCCGGCCGCGCTGGTGGGCCGGACGCCGATCCAGTCCGCGCTGGCCGCGAAGGACGAGCACGACCAGGGCGCCGGCTCCTCGCTGGCCGCGCTGCGGCGCCGGGCCCTGATCGAGGTCCAGGACGACATCGTCCAGACCGTGCTGGGCCCGGTGCCGCGGGTACGGGTGAAGATGACGACGCTCGGCCGGGCGACCGCCCGCGCCGGCCTTGGGCACACCGCGCCGAAGTCCCCTCCGCGCGGCCTGCTCTCCGAGTGGCTGTGGGAGAACCTGGTGCGCCTGTTCCGCGCAGGCCCGGACGGGATGCCCGAGTACTCGCCCCGCGGCACCCCGCCCGAGGAGCGCACGCCCTCCCACAAGGCGCTGTTCTTCCTGCAGCAGATGGATCGCCAGGGCGGCCGCCTCGTCGAGACCAAGCAGATGACGACCGGCGCGGAGCCGTTCAAGAGCTACATGGGGCACATGGTCACCCCGACCGAGAGGCGGGTGCTCCTGACGGCCGCCGGGCGGGCGCACTACGAGCAGCACGTTCGCTGCTATGCCGAGCTGTGGCCGGGCGTCGACGCACCCGTCCCCGACGAGCTGCCCGAAGGCGCACACCGCAGCCTCGACGACCACAAGATCAGCAAGCCGCGCGGTCTCCTCGCCCGGCCGCCGTTCCTGCTCCTGGCCGCCCTCGCCGAGGCCGACATCGCCAACGAGCTGTACATCCGCCAGGAGTGGTCCAGGCGGTGGACAGACTACGGGCGCACGCCGCCGGCCGAGCTGACAGCGCTCCCCTCCGGGCTGACCAACACCGCGGTGCGCCACATCACCCGCAGCGCCGCAGCACCCGCCAAGCTCCTGGAGTTCCGCGACGGGCCCCTCGCCGCGCAGAAGGACGTTCCGCCGCACCTCTTCCCCCGCCACTCCTCCCCCGACCTGCAGCTGACGGTCCTGCACCTGACCGACGCTGGCCGCACCCACTACGCGACGCACCTCGACACCTACCGAGGCCTGTACGACGACGTGGAGACCCCGGACGCCCCGGCGGAATGGAAGGCGGGGGCAGTCTCCTAGGGCGCGGCCGTGGTGTCGTTGCACGGCGGCTCGACGAAGCGCTTGTCGAGCTCGGTCTTCCAGTGCGCGGCGACGTCCGCGGAGGTCTGGCCCGTCGGAACCGCGCGGGTGAAGCGGGCCAGCCAGGTGCCGCCTTCGGGGCCGAGGACTGACACCTCGTAGCGGCCGCCGGTCTGCATCTGGGTCTCCGCGCCCTGTGGCAGGCCGATCTCCGCCTCGGCCGGCAGCGCCCCCTTGAACACGGACAGGGTGCGGACCTTGAACGTCTGCAGACCGGCGCCGTCGCCCTTGGCCACGAACGGGCCGCGCTCGACGACGTCGACCAGGGCGAGGTTCTGCGCGCGGGCCGCCTCGGCCGCGTCGGAGGCGGTCGCCGCGCACAGCGACTCCACCTGGACCGTGTCGTCCTGCTGGTAGTAGGCGAGGCCGCCGGCGCCGGCCGCGGCGAGCGTCACGGCGAGGGCGGTCCCGAGCACGAGCTTGTTCATCTCAGCCCCAGAGCTTCTTGTAGCTGGTCTTGTCGACGTCGGGGATCCACGTGATCTCGTAGCCGGGCGACGGCGCTGTCTTCCACATCAGGGAGACGACGGTGTCGCTCTTGTGGCACAGGCCCAGGGCGTGGCCGAGTTCGTGGAGCGCGACGTAGCGCAGCCGGTCCTTCGAGGCGCCGGCGAGCTTCTGCTTGTTGAAGATGATGTAGTCGGTCGCCCCGAAGGATCCGTGCCGCTCGTACCGGCCGAGGGGGTCGGTGGCCCGGGTGCCGAGGTTGGCGTCCTTGAACTCGACGTCGTTGGAGGTGAGCGCGGAGTCGGCGACGATTTTGATCTTCGATCCGGAGTACTGCCACGTCGAGATCGCGTACTTGCGGGCGTCGTCGTAGGCGGTGTTGTCCGTCCAGCGGATCTCCCCGTCGTCGACGGCGGAGTTGCCCTTGGACTCGGTCTCGCCGCCCACGCACGCGGCCGCCGCGGCGGTGCGAGCTGCCGGGGCCGGAACAGCGCCGACGAGGGCTGTGCAGGCTGCCGCGGCAAGCAGCAGACGTAACCGTCTCCTCATCACGGCGCGCAGCCTAGCGAGCGGCGTGAAGCGCGACGCGGTGTTCCGTCGAGCTGTACCCGACTGGGCGAATGCGCTGGCCAGGCCGTGACAGGCACCCCTGTCACGGCCCGGGGCGGTCTGCTCCGCTGCCACTACGGCGCCGGGGTGTAGTGGACGACCGAGTCGTCACACGGGCCGTCGGCGTACACGCTGAGGGCGTCGATCTCGCTCTGGTCCGCGGACAGGCCCCAGCGGCTCTTGCCCGCGGTCCACTCCTCGATGTACCGGCAGATCGCCTCCGGGGCCGGCGGCATCCACTGCGCCGGGTCCTGGTCTGCCTTCGACCGGTTCGACCGGGCGGTCACCGCCACCAGCGAGCTGGCCGCGCCCTGGTCGTTGGCGTAGGCCTCGCGCCGCGCGGCGGTCCAGGCGCTCGCACCGGAGTCCCAGGCCTCGGCGAGCGGGATCACGTGGTCGATGTCGAGCTTGGCCGGGTCGGTGACCTCCTGGCCGTCGTAGTAGCTCAACCAGCGGCCGCCGGTCAGCTTGCAGCCGGCCCCGACCGTCGGCGACTCGATCGCCTCCGCGAGGAGGACCTCGTTGCGGGTGTTGCAGCCGTCGGCCGGATCCAGGCCGGCGTTCCAGTGCTTGAACTTGGTCCGCTCGTAGCCGTCTCGGGACTCGGCGGCGACGGGGATCTGCTTGATCGCTTCGGCAAGTGGCAGCACCACGGCGGCCCCGGGCGCCTGGGGCGCGGCGAGCGCGGTGTGCGGGACGGCGAGCGGGGCGAGGGCGAGGGAGAGCGCGGCGAGGCCGCGGGCCATGTTCTTGATCACGAACACGTGGATAGCGCCCTGGCCTGCCGTTTGTCCGCCGATCAGCCGAAGTCTGGTCCAGGCGGGCGAAGTGGTTCACCGGAGAAACGTCCCGCTGGCTCCCCCGCAGCGCCTAGGACGCCAGCACCCCGGCAGGGTCCCGCGAGACCCCGTCCTCGTGCGGCACATCCGCCATCAGCTTCCAGGGCTTGTGCCCCTCTGCCTCGCATCCGACCCACAGTCGGAAGTCCTTCGGCAGGAACTCCGCCCTCCACTGAGCGGTGTTCCCGTCGCCCCCGTAGAGCCGGTGCGGGAAGGTGGGGGTGACCGAGAACCGCATCTCATCGCCCGGTTCCACGGAGAACGGCGTGGCCGTCCGCCCAGTGTTGTCCTCCGGCGTGCGGCTGGTGAAGCGGTAGGGCCCCCAGATCGTCGCCTTGACCTCCTCGAGGGGCAGCCCACCACCGAGGGCCGGCGCGGTGCTGCGGTCCCTGTCGTCGCGGATGGTCAACGACACGACGCTCAGCTTCCCGAGGGTGGTCGGCCCCTCGTACGCCACCACCAGCTCCAGCATGCCGCGCTCCTGCGTCAGCCTGCAGACGATGCGCGGCGTCAGTTCCTTGTGCCAGCGGTCCCGTTCGATCTGGGCCACGGCCTCTGCGGTCTGCCGCGCCAGCTCCGCAGTCTGGTTCGCCACCTTGGAGTTGTCGTCGGCGGCATCGGCGGCCTTCATGGCGCTGTACGCGGCCCAGCCGCTGAACGCGGCGGCGACGGCGGCGATTCCGCCCTCAACTATGTCCATAGGCATATTCAACGCCGCCGGACCCTCGCGCGGGGCCGGTACGCCCCAGTAGATCGTGGCCTCCATATGCTGCGCGTGGGCCCTCCCGCTTACCCCGGGAGGGCCCACTCATTTGCTTCGTCCCTTCCTACGCGCAGCCATCTCCGTAGGCGCAGTCGATGCACTGGGTTCCGTCGCACTTCCGGCAGAGGTAGTCGATCGGGATCGACTTGCCGGTGTCCTCATCGAGGACGGCGTCACGGATGTATCCGCGGTCGCACGAGCACATCTCCACACAGACCTTGGCCATCTGGGGCTCCCCTGTTCTCTTTTCTGTCGCCGTTCTGAGGCGCTTTGCCCCGTTCCGACACCCAGAGACTAACCCATAACCTATGGCCTACACAATAGATTATGGATATGATGGGGGCACCCCGGCCGCACCCGAGCAGGGGGAACAACCGCGCCCAGACGCGGCAGGCTTGACCCACCCCTTCCCGAGGAGTCGCCTTGACCACTCCCACCCCGCTCCACACCTTCACCATCACCAACGCCACCCACGGCGACTTGGCCGCCGTCATCGTCGCCCGCGCGCTCCTGCACGGAACCGGGGAGGCACGTTGACACCCCAGGGCTGGGACCAGGCCACCTACCGCTGCGGCCAGTGCGGCGCCGAACGCACCGCCGCCACCGAGGCCGAACACATCAAGGCCATCGCCGCGCACCGCGACGCGCACACGGTGTGGGAGCGCCTCGCGCCGGTGGAACGCGACGGGTTCGTCGCCGTCCTCCGCGAGATCTTCTCCATGCCCGAGCTGTGCCAGGAGCTCATCGCCCTCGCGGCCGCCGAGAGCCAGAGCGAGACCCGCCGTGGCTGACGTCTGCTTCTACGGCGATTTCCACTGCGGCGACTGCGACGTGACGTGGGCGTTCGAGCCGGTCGAGGACGGCACGCTGCTCTGGTCTCACCACGAGTGCACACCCGACAACCAGGAAGGCCAGGCCGAGTGAGCACCGAGACCCTCACCCGATTCCGCTGCGACGCCCCGCACTGCGAGGCCAACGGCATCGGCCACGACAACATCACCCCGCCCGACGGCTGGACCAAGCTCAAGTCCACCGCGCACATCCCCGCCACCACGGACGACCCGTTCCCGGGCCGCCGCCGGACGCGCACCCTGTCGTACCGCGAGCGCTGCTACGGCAGCTTCTCTCTCCACCTCTGCCCCGACCACCCCAACGCCTTCACCGCCCACCAGCCCATCACCGACGGCCGGGGCTACAAGAACGACGTCGGTGTCAGCTGTTCCTGCGGCACCCGCGTTCGCCTGGCCCCGGCCGCCCACGTCGTCGGCCGCTACCCCAGCCACGCCACCGAAGCCGCCTGGTTCCACCACCTCCCGGCCGAGCTCCGCTGGTACCTGTGGCGCGGCCAGCGACAGTGGGCCACACGGAAGCGCGGCAACGGCTTCGACCACATCGACCAGTACCCGAGCGAGGAACGGGCGCGCGACGCCGTCGCTTCGTCGTCCTCGCTGTACTACCTGCCGGAGGTGGTCTACCGCGACGCCGAGGGCGACGAGTGGACCGTCGCCCCGGCCGAGGCGGAGGTCGCTTCGTGACCACCGCCGTTCTCGCCCTCGCCGCCCTGACGGTCGGCTACGTCTTCGGCCGCACCCAGCCAGCGCCCCGGCTGCTGTCCTGGGCCGAGGACCACGCCCACGGCGGATGGCGGAACCCCGGGAACTGGGCCGCCCAGGTCATCTTCGCCATCGGCCTCGCCTACATGTGGACCTTCCGACCGCGCCGGACGCTCGCCAACGTCCGCTCCTGGCGCGAGGCCCAGCGCCTCGCCGCCATCCCGTCCCCGCCCGTCCGCGTCCACCGCATCACCCCCACCCCTGAGGAGCCGACCCCGTGACCTCCAGCGCCACCAAGATCCGCAACGCCGCCGAAAGGCTGCGCTCCCTGGCGACTGCCGCCGCGCACGAGGACCGCACCCGATGGATGGTCGGCCACACCCTCGGTAGCAAGTCTCCCGTCGTCGTCGACAACCACGAGAAGCCCACCGTCCTCATCGAGAGCTGGGCCCAACACCGCGAGCAGGTCAACGACTACCTTGCCGCCTTCGGCTCCCCCATGGTCGGCCTCGCCGTCGCCGCGCTGCTGGAGCAGCAGGCCGACCTCCTCGAGGACGAGCCGTTCCACGACCAGGTCGCCTACCCCGGCGAGCCCCGCGAGTGCTCCGAGGACTGCCACGCCTGCGCTTCCGAAGAGCACGCTCTGGGCGTCGCCCGCGCGTTCAGCGCCGCCTTCGAGAACACCAACGCCGAAGGAGACGCATGATGCGCGCCCTGACCGTCCGCCAGCCGTACGCCGACGCCATCGTCCACGGGACGAAACGCTGCGAGAACCGCTCCCGCTCGGTCTCCGCGATGCACCTCGGGACCACGATCCTCATCCACGCCGCCAAGGCCCCGCACAACTCGAAGGTGACCGCCGCCGACCTCGAGCTGGCCCACGCCCCCGACGTCCGCGGCGCCATCATCGGCACCGCCGTCCTCGACTCCTGCCACCAGGCCGACCCGGCCGGCTGCTGCGCCCCGTGGGGCATGGTCAGCTTCTGGCACTGGACCCTGCGCGACATCCGGCCCCTGCCTCGCCCGGTCCCGACCGACGGCCTGCTCGGCCTCTGGGTACCGCCTGCGGCCGTCCTCCACGACGTCCAGGCCCAGTTCTGGGAGCCGACCCCGACCGTCCCGGGAGCCGCCTCGTGAACGCCGCCCCTTCCACTTCCTTCGGCGTAGAGGGCTGCCTGTGCCTCCCTCTGACCCGAGACGAGGACGGAGACACCCGGTACCTCTGGCCCGCCGAGTCCGCTGACCGCATCATCGGTTGGGAGCGAGGTCAGAGCTGCCCCCACCACGCGCGCTCCGTCCTTGACCCCGCCCGCCTTGCTCGCTACATGCGCCCCATCACGGGAGCCTTCGGGGTCTCCTCTCATTCGTGCGCCGAGCCGTTCATGGAGCTTGCCGACGCCGAACAGGCCGATCTGCGCCAGCAGCTGGCCATCCTTCACGCCGAGGTGGAAGCGTTCCGCAACCAGCCCGCCCTGCGCACGTGCCTCTTCCCCGGCTGCATCCGCCAGTACGACGCCATCTCCTGGATGAACGGCACCCCGCCGCCGCGCCCCACTTGGTCTGGCGCCGGCTGGCACATCCTCAAGACCAGCAGCATCTTCACCGACGGCGGGCACCTGTGCCCCGACCACGTCGACATCGTCACCACCCACCTCCCCCGCCTCGTCACGACGCCCAGCGGCCGCTACACCGTCGACTGCGCCTGCGGCTGGACGCCCGCGCCGAAGCGCTGGCACCGCCTGGTCACCGCCCTGTGGCAGGAGCACCTCCTCGAAGCCCACGGCGACCTCCCGCCCGCGCCGCCGCTCACCGACCCCGAACACCGCACCCCCCTCGCCGACCACACCGCCCAGTCCCTGAACGAGCTGTACGACCGGCTCTGGGACGCCGAAGCCGACCGCGATGAGACCCGGGACGCGCTCCAGGAGTTCTACCGCTGCTGGAAGGAGCACAACGCGCTCCTCGCCGACCATGCCACCCTCGCCGCGCGCGTCCACAACGCCCTGCTGCTCGTCCGTACGCACATGGCCACCGGCTCCCGCGACTGGGCCCAGGACTCCAGCGACGCATGGCTGTACGCCGTCCTCTACGGCTGGGACTGCGAGCAGGAGCACCAGCACACCGACGACTGCCGGGCCGGGCTCGACGAGGTGGCGGCCAAGCACGGCTGGTCTGCTGGCCGCGTCGCGCGCACCCGCAAGCACCGGGCCGCGCTCGCCCTGGCCGGCCCGAACGGCGAGACCGAAGCCGCCGCCCGCCGCGACGACCCCGAGGAGGACTGACCCGTGACCACCAAGCCGCCGTTGCCCACCGACCGCCTCGCGGACTGGGCACGCATCGCCGTCGACACTGCCGACCAAGGCGACTTCGCAGCCATCAACCGCATCGCCGGCTTCGCCGCGTCGTCCTGGACCGTCAACAGCCCCGACGGTCCCCTCGCGAAGCCCATGCCCCTCATGCAGGCCGTCGACGGCGCCGTACGCGAAGCACTCCTCCACCTCCTGGAGCTCGGGCTCATCGACATCGACACCGACCGCCTGTGGGCCGCCCACAGCTGGCCCATGCACCGTCCCCGCAACCACCACGCGAAGGAGGCATGAAGTGGGAGCAGCCCTGCACCTGGCCCACGCTCACCAGCCGCTGGAGAAGAAGCGGAAGCCGAAGCGCAAAGACGGTGGCGACGGCCCGAAGTTCGCTGAGTACGCCCAGCGGATCTACCAGGACGAGCGCGCCGACGCCTCGGCCCGGTTTCTGCTGCTGACGATCGCCTACGTCCTCACCATGGTCCCCCTCGACGACGACACCACGGTCTGGAAGGCGACCGGGAAGGCGCTGGGGACCCGGCCGCATCACTGGCGCCGTACCTCCCTGCGCGAGCTGGTGCGAGATGACGTCCCCCGCTACGAGCCGCCCGGCTACCGGCACGGCACCGACCCGCTCGACCGGGTATGCCGCGGCCCCCGGATGCGGCCCCACCCCGACGGCCCCGAGGACTTCCGCAACGCCATGAAGGTCTGCGGCGCCCCCGCTCAGAACAAGGTCGTCGAGAAGGACCCGGCCACCGGCTGGCTCACGAACCACTGGTTCTGCAGCCGGCACCACGACCAACTCCTCCGTGTTCGTGAGCAGGTCCAGGCGCAGAACGACGCGGCACCCGACCCGGTCCCGAACCGTGGCGGCCTGCTCCCCTGCTACTTCGACACCGACTGGGTCAGCCTCTACCGATGGGCCTACGACTGGGACGCCTGGGAGCCGCCCTCGTACGGCTACCGCGCCGACGACTGGCCCGTCCCCGGCCAAGACCCGCCCCCGCAGCGCGCCCGCCTCCGGCTGGTCGTCAACGGCCTTGTGGCACGGGAGGACGATGGTGACAACACCTGAGACGCACGCGCGGCTGCGCGCCCTCGAGACGCAGCGCACCGCGCCGTCCCCCGCCCCGATCGTTGGGCAGACTGCCATCCCCCTCCCGACCACGCCAGGAGCCACCATGCCGTCCCGTATCCAGCGCCGCCGCACCGCCGGATGGCGAAAGCCCGAAGGGTGCGTGATCGTCGACCGCACCAGCCGCTTCGGGAACCCGTTCACCGTCGTCGCCGCGATCGAAGCCCGCAGCTACACCGAGTCGGAGGCCCGCCAGTACACGGTGTCGGCGTTCAAGCAGTGGCTGGCCGGCTCCCGCGCGGAGTGGACGAGCGAGGAGGCGGACCGAAAGCGGGAGCGGATCCTCGCAGGGCTGCCCCTGCTTGTCGGGCATGACCTGGCATGCGCCTGCGCCCCGCGCGCGCTCTGCCACGCCGACGTCCTGCTGGAGTGGGCCACAGCGCCGGACCTGGACGAGCGGATCGCGAAGGCGCGCAAACACGTCGACCGGCAGCGCGCGGCGGACGGCCTGGACCCGATGCACAGCTCCGGCGAAGCGGCGTGAGCGCGGTCAGCGACTTCAACCCGGCCGCCCGCGGCGACACCCGCCGGGACCCGCGGTACCCGGCGGCGCTGGAGCAGGTGGTCAAGATGGCCTGGCCGTCTGGGCAGCCGATGGTGCCCGGCGGGTGGGCGGAGACGCTCGCCACGGACGTGCTGGCCGCGATCCGCCGCTGCGAGGGCCAGCACCGGCTCATCACCCACCACACCTACGAGGGCCCCGGCCCGTGCGCCGCCCAGTTCTTCGGCGCCGGCGCGTGCGGCTACCCGCGCGACGAGCACCAGCTGCACGACGACGAGACGGCCCAGGCCGACGAGGAAGGACCCACCCCATGACCGGCTCTGACTGGCTCGGCGGGACGGTGCGCCACTACTGCCCGCTGTGCGCGTGGCACCTGGACGTCCCGGTCCACCACGACATGGCGGTCACCGGGCAGATGGTGCGCGACCACTTCGCCGTCGAGCACGGACTGGCCGACGCTGGCACCATCACCTCCCGCGCCTCGGGCGGGCCGCCTCAGCACGCGGCCCAGGAGCCGGGCGCGCTCGACTCCCGGCTGACGCACTTCCAGATCGAGCTGCCCGCCTCCGCAGGCGCGCCGCGGCCCGAGACGCCCATCGGGGGCCCGGCGGCCGCCGAGGCGCGTGAGGAGCGGGTGCGGTACGACTGCCCGATGTGCGACTGGCACACCAACCCGGCCGAGGGCGGCACCCGGCAGAGCGCGCACCAGCAGCTCGGAGGGCACATCCTCGGGGTCCACGCGCTCGACCCGGCCGGGCTCGTGCACCGTCTCCTCCAGCTCCTGCCGGACAACGCCGGCTCCCCGCGGCCGGTCCCGAACCGGGTGACCGCCCGCCTCGCCGACCACCTGTCGCGGGCGTACGACTTCCTGCCTCTGGAGCAGCTCCAGGAGGAGGACACCGCGCGGGCTGGGGAGCACTGGGCGGCCGCTCACGAGCTGCGGCCGTGGCTGAAGCAGCTGCCGAAGGACGAGGAGGAAGAGGCGTTCAAGCGGGGGTGGGACCGCGCCATGGCGCGCGCGAAGCGCAGGATCGCCGAGCTCGAAGCCGTCATCGACAGCCGGCAGGACGAGGCGCCGCTCACCGGGGACCTCGCGGTCGACTGGGCGGGAGCTCGGCAGGACCCCCGCTACGACGTCGTCCGCCGGGTCCTCGTCGGGCTGGAGACCGTCGACGGGGCCGCAGCCCTTCCGGCCGCGCTGCAGGAGCTGGCGGCGCTGAAGGTGCTGGGTGCCATCCGCGAGGCCGAGGCGACGAGGTAGGTGGCCCCGGGCGAAAGGTGGGTTCCGAAGGTGCCCGGGGCCAACAGCCGACCAGGCGGCGCAAGGGGGAGCGCGCCGCCGGCCGATCACACGGCCGGTACCGAGGACGCGGCATCGTGGCGATGTCGGTACCGGGCCGTAGTCTCAGGGGCCCTCTCGAAACCCGGCAGGCGCTACCGGACGGTGCCGAGCTGCGAAATCCGTACCTCGGTACGGATTACGGCACTGTCCGGGAGCACCCGCCGGAGCTTCGGCGAGGGCAAACAGGGCTGCCCCAACGACTCCGATCTGACGGATTTCGTCAGAGGACTCGCAACAGGCCCTGCGGTACTGCAATGTGGCCGCTCAGCCCAGCTTCCCGGCAGGTCAGCGCGCCCACGACCAACAGCTTGTACGTTCAAGCACTGGTTTTCTACACGCAGCTTTTATTACGAAACACGGCGCCACTAATTACACTCCAGGCGGCGCATGCAAGGTACACGGGGAGAAAGTGACAGCGATGATAAATAAGCGGGCGCTTAAGGCGCTTCTTGAGGAACGCCGGGCCCTGATCAAACCCGAGGACCACGACCTGACCCGGCCAACCGGCCAGGGCCGGCGTGCCCGAGGCCTGTCCCAGCAGCAGGTCGACGAACTCACCGCCCGCGCGCCGCACACCTACAACCGCCTGGAGACCGGCCGCTACACCAACCCGCCCGTCGACTACCTCCGCCAGGTCGCCCGCCTCTTCGGCCTCAACGAGCAGGAGTGGGTCTCCCTCTGCCGCTACGCCGGCATCGGCGACCCGCCCGGCCCCCTCACCGCCGCCTCCGGCCTCGAGGTCCCCGGCGTCTGGCAGGAGGCCGTCGACGGCATCACGCACATGGCGTACGTCACCGACGCCTCCTGGAACCTCCTGGCCCACAACCAGTGCTGGGCGTCGCTCTTCCCCGGCGGCCGGATCCCCCGCAACACCATGCGCTGGATGCTCCTCGACCCCGACGGCCGCAACACCCTCCTGGACTGGCACACCGTCTGGGCCCCGCTCGTCCTTCCGCAGCTCCGCGCCGCGCTCGCCGTACGCCCCGACGACGAAACACTCCTGCAGATCGCGAAGGAAGTCGCCGCCGACCCCGACCTCGCCCCGCTCTGGGAAGCCGGCGGCGCTCACATCCACCCCGACGGCGACGAGCGCCCGATACTCCACGCCGAACACGGACCCGGCCACGTCACCATGTGCGCCGCCCAGCCCATGACCGCCCCCGGAGCCCGCCTGATCATCCTCATCTACCACCCCGGCGCCAGGAAAGCGCACACCCGCGTCCCCGTCCTCCGCGCCCGCGAGACCCCCTGACAACTCATCACGAGGGCCGTCTACCGCCTGATCAGGGGGAATACCCCGCACACCGTGACGTACGGTGTGCCCACCCCCCACGCCAACCCCCTGTTGTGCCGGAGGCCCAAGTGCCCGTCTACATCTCCCGACCCCACACCGTCCTCCCCGCTCACAAGGTGACCACCGACGAGATCGTCGAGGACATCCTCACTCGCCACCCCGACTACCCTCGCCGCGCCGCGCTCCCGCGCTACATGGCCAGCCTGAAAGTCAACACCCGCTACTTCACCCGCCCGCTCCACTCCCCCACGGTGGCCGGCGACGCCGACGTCGAGCAGCGCGCCACCACAGCGTTCGCCGACGCCCTCGACATGGCCGCCGACGCAGCAGCGCGGGCCCTGGACGCGGCGCACCTCAGCCGCGGGCCGGACGGCTATGCCGGCATCGACGCCGTCATCACCACGCACTCCACCGGCTGGTCCGTCCCCAACCTCGACATCCACCTCATAGGCCGGCTGAACCTGCGGCCCACCGTCAGACGCATCGCCTTGACGACCATGGCCTGCGCCGGCGGCACCCAGGCCCTGATCCGCGCCGTCGACCACATCGCCGCCCACCCCGGCGCGCGGGTCCTGGTCGTCGCCGCCGAGGTCATCTCCAGCGTCTACAACCACAACGACACCTCCGTCGAGGCGATGATCTACAAGGCGCTGTTCGGCGACTCCGCCTCCGCCTGCATCGTCACCGACACCCCCCTCGGCCCCGGCCTCACCGTCGACAGCCCCGAGGACACCCTGGAGTTCGTCCTCCCGGACAGCGTCGACCGCTACTCCGGCCGCATCGGCGCCGACGGCCTCCACTTCGACTCCACGAAGGCCGCGCTCACCGCCGCCGACGACGTCCTACCGACGGTCCTAGACTGGCTCGGGCCCGACCGGATCATCGACTGGGCCGCGATCCACCCTGGCAGCCCCCGCATCATCTGCGACACCGCAGAAGCCCTCGGCCTCGACGAACACGACTCCCGGCACTCCACCGCCACCCTCGCCGACGAGGGCAACCTGGGCGGCGTCTCCGTTCTGCGCGTCCTCGAACGCACCCACGCCGAACCGCCCGCCGACGGCGCCGCCGGCCTCCTTGTCGCCTACGGCCCCGGCTTCACCACCGCCGCCCTTCGCGGCACCTGGCGCGCCTGACGCCGCCACTCCCCCCCGCCCCCTTGCCGCAGGGACCGGCCAGGGGGCGTTGTCACGCCTCCGCAGGCGCACTCTCGGCTCCAGGGACCCCATCCCAAGAGAAAATCCCGCCCAACAGTTCGACAGGGCAAGGCCGTTGACAACCTTGCCGTACGTACGGCAAGGTTATGGGTGTCGAGAACGCCAGGCGCATCACACCTCCCAAGGAGAACCACGATGAGCACCACCACCAGCTACGGCACCTGGACCAACCGCGTCAACAACTACTCCACCAGCCCCGACGCCGACGTCCTCGACTACATCAACGGCGGCGACAGCGACTGGCAGGAGCTCCTGGAGGCCTCCGGCGCCCTCTCCCGTATCCAGTCCGAGTACCGCGACGCGATCGAAGCCGTCCTCCCGCCCGGCATCAGCCTGTGCGGCGACGAGTTCATCGGCCCGTGGCAGCCCGCCGAGGACGAGTTCGACGGCTACCCGGTCGACGAACTCGACAACCTGGACTTCGCCGCGATGGTCCAGGAGATCGACCTGGCCTCCATCGTCGACCGCAACGAACCGCTCACCCTGGAGGACATCGGCCGCGACGAGCTGAAGTCCACGGCCAAGGAGCCCGCCAAGGCCGCCTCCAAGGCGATGTCCCGCCTCCAGGTGAAGCCCGCCTACGGATACCACCCTCACCCCGGCTCCGGCCGTCCCCAGGCCCTCTACCGCGCCGAGGACGTCCGCACGGCCCTCGCCACCCGCCCCGGGCAGGGAGCCCGCACTGACAAGGCCGGCGAGTGAACGTCCGCCCCTCCCACCTCCCGAAACTGCGCCGCCAGACCGTCCGATACCTCACCGACCCGGCTTCGGCTCTGCGTAGGGGCGTCAAGGACGACGGCAACGTCGAGGGACTCAAAGCCCTCGCTTCCTGCCTTGAGGTTGCCGACCTGTTCTGGGTTCAGCAGGACATGGCGGCCCTCGCCATGCACTCCGGGGAGCAGCTCGCCGCGGCGCGATGGGCCACCGGCGACCGACCCGCCCCCGCCGGACTGCTGTTCTGGCAGGACGGCATCGGTGCCATCGACTCCCACGGCGTGACAATCCCGGTCGAGGCGTGCGCCTGGGGCCCCCACGACGGCGGCATGCTGCTGTGGCTCCTCATGTCGAGAAACCGGCTCGTGGCTGAAACCGCTGACCGCCCGTTCACCCTCGTCACCGAGGAGATTCCGCCCCTCATCCCCATCCTCGGCAGCGTCCTCCCCATCACGGCCGAGCCCCTTTCGATGGCCGAGGTCGACCCCAAGCTGCCCCAGCCCATCGTTGCCGCACTCGCCGCCGCCTGGCTGCTCATGCAGCAGCCCATGTTGATCGACCGCACCCGGGAACACGCTGACAAGCCCACCTCCCGTGCCTACAGCCGTGACGGACTGCCTTCACCGGACGTGACCGTCGTCGACCTGCGCCGGCAGTACACCGCGCAGGACCAAGACCCCACCTCGGACAGCCTCGGCCGCCGCTACAAGCACCGCTGGATCGTCTCCGGGCACTGGCGCAACCAGGCCTACGGACCCGAGCGCGCCCTGCGAAGGCAGACCTGGGTACCCGCCCACGTGAAAGGGCCAGACGGCGCCCCGCTCCTGGCGACCGAGAAGGTCAACGTCTGGCGACGCTGACCGCCGCCATGGCCGCGCCCGCAGACCGGTGTCAGCGCCGGATGACATTCTGTCGGGGCCCGGCGGCGCCCATCAGGAGCCGATGCTGCCGCCGGGCACACACCGAGCGGAGGCGCAGGGATGCAGAAGGTCTTCAGGATCACGTGGGCGCAGCAGGGCCAGGACGAGCGGAAGGTGTCGGTCGTCAGCTACAGCGAGAAGGCCGCTGAGACGTACAAGGCGCGGAAGGCCGCCGAGGACGGTGTCTCGGACGTCGAGGTCGTCGAGGTCAAGCCCGGCGAGTAGCCGCCGGCCGGCGGCGATGTCAGACCCGGCTCGTAGCGTCGAGGGGAACGGGGCCGGGATGGGCCCGGCCCGCCGACGGACGGAGCGGTCATGGGCCAGATCAGCGTGACGCCGGAGCACCTCGACCACCTCCTCGCGGACCCCGCGAGCACGCACGTCCACCCCTACCAGCGGGCCTACGCAGAGCTCGCCGCCACATACCGCGGCCGGCCTGCCGCTGAGATCGTGCCGCTGCTGCGCGCGGCCGCCGACCGGGCCCTCCTCGGCTTCACCCCGGCAGACCTGGCCGAGCAGGCGCAGGCGATCAGCACGGGCGTCCCCTACGAGCTGCGAGTCCGCGTCACCGGCCGGTAGCCCGGGTGCGCCCGGGCTGGGTGGCGCCCAGCCCTGTTCGCCACCGAATCCGGGCTGGCTCGTTGTAGGGCGCGGGGCCCGTCGACCGGGACGGGCCAGTGCAGGGAGGGGCTTTCAGGTGAGCGAGATCGACCCGTACGTGGAACTGCGGCGGCAGAAGGAGGCGGCCAGGGAGCGGTTCGCCTCCGACTCCGTGGGCGCGACGATGACCCTTGTGAAGGACGAGGGGGTCTACCGGCACTTGGCCTTCCGGTTCCCGAAGTCGTCCTGGGAGTGGTGCGAGATCCTCACCTGGCCCGGCGCGCTGATCCTGCGGGGCGGGCTCGGCTGCTGGTCCTTCACCCGCACCGAGGACATGTTCGATCTCTTCCGACCTTCCTCGCCCGACGAAGGCGTCGACCCCGTGTACTGGGCGGAGAAGCTGGTGCCCGGCTCCGGCGCCGAGGTCATGAAGTACGACGCCGAGCGGGCCGAGGCGTACGTGCGGGAGGCCGTGGAGGCTGCGGTCAAGGCGTACGACCACGTCTCGGCCGAGGAAGCCGAGGAGTGGCTGTCCTCGGACTGGTCCGGCGCGGACTTCAGCACCGAGGCGGACCTGATGCGCTCGCTCGGCCGGTTCGAGGCGCTCGTCGACGCCCACAGGCCGACGTCCACCTTCGGAAGGGGCGACTACCAGGAGTTCTCCTTCCCGGTGCACGAGTGGGACCTGCGCCGGTACAACGACTGGTTCCTCCTGGCCTGCGAGATGCTGCCCTGGGCTGTCGGGCAGTACGACGCGGCCGTCCTGGTCCCGGTCGGCTGACGGCGGGTGCGATCACGGCGCCGGTCTGCATAGCCTGGGCCTAGAGCCCAGGGGGGGGCGTCCTGGAGGAGCGCTACGGTGCCTGCCCGCCCGATCTGGAAGGGTGCGATCTCGTTCGGCCTGGTCACGGTGCCCGTGGCCCTGGAGCCGGCTACCGAGTCGCACAGCGTCGCCTTTCGCCAGATTCACCTCCCCGACGGTGGCCGCGTCCGCTACCGGAAGGTCTGCGAGGTCGACGGCGAGGAGCTGCGCGAGGACCAGATCGGCAAGGGCTACGAGATCTCCAAGGACCAGATCGTCCCGATCACCGACGCCGACCTGGACGGGATGCCGCTGCCGACCGCGAAAGCGATCGAGATCGTTGCCTTCGTCGACTCCGACACCGTGGACGCCACCCAGTACGGCGCGGGCGCCTATTACCTGGCCGCCGACGGCCCCGTCGCCGCGAAACCGTACGTGTTGCTGCGCAAGGCCCTGGAGCGTACGGAGAAGGCGGCCGTGGCGAAGTTCGCGCTCCGCGGCCGCGAGCGCCTCGGCATCCTGCGCCCCATGGGCGACGCGCTGCTCCTGCAGGGTCTGCACTGGGGCGACGAGATCCGCTCGCCCGCCGAGCTCGTCCCGCCCGACACCGACCTGACCGAGGACGAGGTCGAGCGGGCGCTCGCGCTGATGGACACGATGAGCACCGAGCACCTCGACGACCTCGGTGAGCAGCTCACCGACCGGTACACCGATGCCCTGATCGAGGTGATCAACGCGAAGGCCGAGCACCGGGCACCCGTGGCCGTGGAGGGCGAGGAGGCGCCGGCGGCGCCCGTGGTGGACCTGATGGCCGCGCTGGAGGAGTCCGTCGCGAAGGCGCGGGAGTCGCGCGGCGATGACGCAGGGCCGGGCACGGTGCACGAGATGCCGAAGCCGAAGAAGAAGGCCGCGGCCAAGAAGGCCCCCGCGAAGAAGACGGCGGCGAAGAAGACGGCGGCCCCGGCAGGCCGCCGGAAGACCGCGTAGGCCGGGGGCGCCGGCTCACCCGGCCTACGGAAACTCGACCCCTTCAGCCCCGGCGGCCTGCCCGGCCTGGGTGGGCGGCTTGTCGACGCCGAGGCTCCCCCATGGCGCGCAGATGCTGCAGAGGACCGCGGCCGGGAACTGCTGGGCGAAGACCATGACCTCGTCGCGGTCGAGCAGCCCGCCGCCGCGCTCGTACTGGCCGCAGTTCCCCCGGTGGAGGGTGGGCTGGCCGTGCTCCGCCCGGGACGGCTCGACCTTCCACCGCAGCTCGCGGCGCGCGACCTCCTGCCGCCGCTTCTCCTCCGCCTGCTCCCGCTCCAGGCGCCGGATCGTCTCCCGGGTCGTCTGGACCTGGTACTCCAGCCACGACAGCACGGCCCGGTTCTTCTCCAGCCGCTCGGCTATGTCCATCCCAGCTCCCCTACGCCGCGGCGGTCTCGGCAGTGTCGCCGGCGGGCAGGTCAAGGACGTCCGGGTCGTGCTTGAGCTTGCTGCGGGCCGCGACCAGGCTCCCGTCCTTCGGCAGCTTCTCCCAGTACGGGTGACAGGAGACCTTGATCGCCAGCTCCTGGACGAGCGCGAGGAGACGGCTGTGCTCCTCCCGCTGCTCCTGGGTCCACCCGGGGCTCTCCGGTCGTCCGCCGGTGACCTGGTCGGTGTGCGGGTGCTTGGTGCCGGGCCAGCCCGGGTCGGGTTCTACGGACCAGGGCAGGGCCGCGCACAGGGCGGCGAAGTCGTGGCGGGCCTGGTGGAGGCGCCGCTGGAGGTCGAGCAGGTCCGCCGGGAAGGGGGAAGGGGTCGGTGTTTCAGCCACGACCGAAATACTACGCCTGTTCGATTACCGGAGTATGGATCACCGCGCGACCAGCAGCTACTGTCACCCCAACGGCGCACACCAGCGCGCCCCAACCCGCACCACCTGGAGGGGACCATGCGACGAGACATCGGATGGGGAGTACAGGGCGACCCCGGCTGGGGCCTGCACGACAGCGGCTGGGGCATCGCCCCCTCGCTCCGCGACCCCGAGTGGGACGTCACCGGCGACCCCGGCTGGGACTAGCTCCTCCCGGCCTCAGGTGCCGAGGGCGTCCCCCAGGACCGCACGCGGCCGGCCGTCGAGGCGGTGGTGGAGGAGCTCCACGCGGGACCGTACGAGGCCGTGCCGGTAGCTCTCCGGGAGCCGGTCCAGGACGGCGGCAGCCATGTCGGCGGCCGCGCCCGGGTCGCCGTCCGCGCGCAGGCACGCCGCGGTGTCCATCGCGATCAGGGCGCGGGTCATCACCGAGGGCGAGTCGGTGAGGTCCAGGGCGTCGTCCTGCGCCTGGAACGCGGCCGGTGTGTCACCGAGGAGGGTGTACGCCTGCGACAGGTGGACGTGGTGCTTCTGCAGGGGGTAGCCGAACCAGGTGTCGGCCGCCTCCTTCCCCGTCAGGCGCTCGGCGAGCCCGCGGACGTCGCTCACGGCCTGCCGGGCGCCCGCCTGGTCGCCGACCGCGGCCAGGGCGCGGGCGGTGACGGCCGCCGCCAGCGCCCCCGCACCGGTCGGAGCCTTCCCCGCGACGCGGCGGGCCTGCGCTGCGAGCCGGGCGGCCTGTTCGGGGGCGCCGTAGTTCAGCGGCACCATGGCGTGCCGCGCGAGGACCCAGGCCGTCATGCGCCGGTCGCCGCACTCGCGGGCAGCGCGTTCGGCGGTGTGGAACCAGCGGTGCGCGTCGGCCTCGTCCCCACGGTCGTGCTGGATGATCGCGACCAGGCCGGCGAGCCCTGCCGCGATGTGCACGAGCTCCGAGCGGCTTCGTGTGGGGTGGGGCTGCTGCATGACGGCCTTCAGCAACGTGATGTCGCCGTGCATCTCCTGCAGGAACTCGTGTGGTGAGCGGCCCCGGTAGCCGCCGCGGTGCCGCTCGAACGCGCTCGCCAGGTAGTCGATGTCACCGCCGCCGGCGCCCGTCAGCGCCCCGTCGATGCCTTCCCTGGCCTGTGCGATGCCGGGCAGCGCGGCAACGCCCGCTGCCGCTGCCGCAGCCCCTATGAATCGGCGCCGGTCCACGCTGGTCTCCTTGCCCTGCCCTCGGCGGTGCTGCCGCGATGCGGCGATGGCGGTCTTGATGTCCTCCAGGTCCAGGCCGTACACGGCGGCGATGGCGTCGTGCCACACCGCGGTGGGTAACCGGCGCTCGGTCTCCCACCGCTTCAGGTTCTCCGGGTCGCACGGCTCACCAGCGGCCGTCATGAGCTCAGCCTGCTCCTCGCGGGTCCGGCCCGCCGCCTCGCGCACGCTCCGCAGCAGCTCCCCGATCCCGCCCGCACGCGTCATCACGACCCCCGCCATGTAGGTGCTGGGACTCTGATTCTGGCCCTGGGAGCGGCACCCCGGCGGCGAAACGCACCCCCTGGTGGCCCTCCTGGTTCTCATGCCCACCCGGTGCAATGAGGGAACGCCGTACGGAGGTTGAAGGACCCTCCAGACGGCGCCCCGAGGCAGCGGGCCGGGCCGTGTACCCGTTCACACCCGCCCGGCCCGCTGCCGTCCCGCTCTCACCGGATGGAGAACGCCGTGCACGCTGCCCTCGTCCGCCCCGCCCCCGAAACAGCCGCCGCCCACGCCCGCACGATCCACGCCGCGTGGCTGGCCGACCCCGAGATGCGCACCGTCCTCGACGGCTGCGCGAAGTACAGCAGCGACTGGGACGACTTCTACGGCGGCCCGCTGGTCTCCGAGTACAGCGTCGCCCGCGACGCCAAACACCTCCTGGACGGCGCGCTGAAGGTCATGGCCCTCAAGTCGGCCGTGTACGAGCTGACCGGTGACGAGCTCGCCGCCGAGCTGCCCGTCCCGGTCCCCCTCGACGTCACCACCCATGCGCTCTGCGCCCAGTTCACCGCGCTGTCGCGCGTCCAGGCCCGCACAGGGCACCTGTTCGTCCACTCGACGGTGAACGAGCACACCGTCGAGACACCGTGGCGGGCCGGGGACTACACCCATCAGGCGTACCGGCAGGCGTTCGGTCCCGTTGACGAGCGGTACTGGATCGACGCCCCCGAGGCCGAGCGCCGACGCAACATCCTGGACGCCAAGTACGCGTCCATCGGCATCACCGACCGAGGAATGACCAGCGCCGTCGCTTACCCGCCGGCGTAGCCTCCGGCTCCAGGTTCACGGGCTCCGGCGGCGGCGCGGTCCGGTCCGGCTCGACACCGAGCTTGTCCGGGTGCACACACGCCGGAGTCCCGTCAGCCGTGTACCGGTAGCCGTCCGCGGGGTTGAACGGCGCCTCGCGCGTCGGCCGGTCATAGACCACGAAACGGTCGCGCGGCAGGCGCTTCGAGGGGCAGATCCCACACGCCGGATGATCGTCGCCCTGGGCGAACGGCTCACTCATGACCGCACGATAGCGACACGGGCCGCTCCCCTCGCCCATACCGCGCGACCCTGTCACCGGTCACCGCCCCCGCGGCGGCTTCCGCCGCCACCGCTGTCTCGCCACCACCGCAGCCCGGCCGGCTCGCCCCGCTCCGGTTCACCGTCGACCGCGGCCAGGTAGGCGCTGTACGCCGCGACCCGGTCCGCCGCGTACTCCCGCTGCTCGGTCGTCATCCGCGACGTCACCCACTCCCACCGGGCCTCCAGCCACACGGTGAACCAGGCGCCGTTCTCCACCGTGTCCCCGGCATGGGCCCGCGCCGTACGGGCCTCCGCGCGGCCTTCGAGCGCCGTCACCTCCCGCCGCAGCGCCTCCTCGTACGCCGGCAGGTACGACAGGCAGGACCCGCACGACGCCGCCGCGCCGCCGAAGAGGGGCACGCTGTCGACGGACCGCCCACACAGGCCCTGGCCGACAACCCAGTCCTCGAGGCGGTCCTGCCACGAGTACAGCGCCAGGTGGACGGCCTCGGGCTCGGCAGGCAACTGGAGGTGGCCGGCCGCGACGAGATACCGACGGCGTACGTCCAGGTCCTCGCCCCCGCGGGCAAGCACTGACTGATGTCGGGTCCTACTCATGTCCCTCCCAGGACGCGATGTGACGAGTAGTTACCGGAGCCAGGCTGGTTGGGGTATCCGCCCGGGGATCCGGATACTTCGATCAAGAAACGGTCACTGCGTGTTACTTATGGGCGTCCCGTAGACCGCCGTGCAGCTCCGCCCTGGCGCCTGGCCGGGTCGGGCCGTGCGGCGGCGAGTACCGCCCGCAGGGCGTCCTCCCCTCCTCCCCCGATCAGCGGGCCGGCCACCTTGGCGAGCAACTCGACTTCCTGCCGCGCTGACTGCAGGGAGGCCAGCAGCCCGGACACCTGCCGCCGGTTCGCCTCCAGGGACCGCAGCTGGTCCCGCAGCACACCGGCCTCCTCCGCACGCAGCGGCCGGTGCTCCGCCTCGTCGACGAGGGTGAGGAGCGCGTTCAGGTACTGGCTCATGCGGCACTCTCCTGCCGGTGTTGGTGAACGTCGGATTCGGTGAGCAGGCCTGCACTGAAGGCCAGCGCCACGGCATGCGAGTGGTTGGCGGCGCCGAGCCTGGGCCGGATCCCCCACCGCCACTGATCGCGGACGGTGTGGATGCTGAGCCCGAGACGGCGGGCGGTCGCCTGGTCGGTGTATCCGTTGGCCGTCAGCCGCAGGATGTCGAGCTGCCGCGGCGACAGGTGCGGGGCACCCACAGTGGGAGGAATGGCAGCGGGTCCGCCACCAGCCGGTGACGGACCCGCCGTGCGACTCGTACGCGTCATGCCGAGCGCGCCTCCCCCAAGGCCATGAGGTGTTCGTGGATCCTCCGGTTGTGCTCGGCGTCGGCGAGCGCGTGGTGCGCACCGGCCGGCTGCTCGGGCAGCCGCGGATTCCCAGCGTCGACGATGAGCGCCTGGAGCTCGGTGAACCACTGCGGGATGAACTCCGGCATCAGGGCCCAATTGTTGTCCCAGAGCATGTGCAGCCGGCCGATGTCCTGCCCGCCGTAGTACGCGTACAGCCGGGTCTCCGACGCGTCGGTGTCCGCGAAGTACTGGGCCACCTCCTTGCGGATCGTCTCGAGGGACTTCATGTCGTTGTGCTCCCAGTCCAAGTCCTGGGCCGAGCCTTCGCCGTCGGCTCCCCGGTTCAGCGGCAGGAAGCGCACGACGTTGTTCACCATCCACGGGACGGCGAGCACTGCGGCGACGTCCATGTCGCGGTTGACCGCGTAGTACGAGCGGCCCTGGTCGTCGGTGAGGCCAATGGAGACGAGCCCGCGGTTGGTGGGGTCGGCGGGGAGGAATTCGGTGTCGAGGTAGACGCTGCGAACGGTCATGCTCAGATCTCCTTCATGGTGGTGGACGGCACGCGGGTGCGGCCGCGGTTGTAGTGCGGGACCGGGTCCACACCGGGGACGAAGCCGTAGTCGTCACCGGTCATCTCCTGGCCGTCGCGGACACGGTGGTAGCGGGTCTCGTCGGTCGGGCCGTAGGGGCCGTCGTTCTCGACGCTGACGCCGGCGGCACGCAGCTGGGAGTCGGTCATGTCCTTGAGCTGGATGTGCTTCCCAGCGGTGACGTCGTACGCCTGCGCCTGCGGTACGCCCCGGAAGGTGTCGTCGAGCTCATTGAGCAGTCCAGTGAACTGCTCCTGCCACTGGATCGGCATCGACTGCAGGAGGGCGCGGGGGACGACGAGGTAGTTGGCGTACGAGAGACCGAAGTAGGTGTGGATGTCGATGCGGTCGCGCGCCGTGGTGTCGGTGTCATGGTTGGTGGCCGGGACCAGCCCGGCAACGGGGGTGCTGGCGAGCTTGGCCTCGGCAGTGATCGCCCGGTTGTGCATCTGGTTGTAGACCGACCACAGCACGGGGCGCTCGGTGCCTTCGGCGTACCCCTGGACTTCCAGCATCAGCTCGTTGTTGACCTGATCGGCCCGGCGCAGGCTGGCCTCGTGCTTCTCGCGGAGCTGCACGATCTCGGCCTCCAGCTCGGCCACGCGCTGCTCGTCGGGGGCCGGCTGTCCGGCGGCGGTCAGCGGGCCGAAGAAGCGCTGTACGTCCCGGCGCAGCATGGGTGCCATGTCGCCAGCCGAAGGCAGCATCACCCGGTCACCGTCGTGCGTCTCGTCGGTTAGGTGCCACACCTCGGCGTCACGGTCGGTGTACTCCGGCCAGGGCAGCGGGAGGCCACTGTTCGTGGATTCGCTGATCTCGGCGACGATCTCGTCGGGGATGGTGGCTGCGCCGAGGCGGAGCGCGCGGGCCATGGGGTGCTCGGCGGCCGGCTGTCCGGCGGCCTGGCGGGCGGCGTCCCGGACCGTGGCCGCGAGCTCCTGCGCCGCGTCCTGGTCACCGCCTGCAGCGCGGGCAGCGAGGGGCAGGTCGTTCCAGACGTCGCCCAGCCACTCCATGGCCCACTCGTCGCCGCTCTTGCTGGCCCGGTCCATGTCGTCGCGGATGCGGCGGAGGGCGTCGACGAGGGGCTGCTGGAGGGCGCGGTACTCCTGGATGGAGGCCATGAGGGCGGAGATGGTCTCGGCGCGGGTGGCGGTCTGGTCGGTCATGGTCATGCTCCTGGTGGTGTGGAAGGCTGGTGGGGGGCCGCCCCGCCTAGCCCGCGGGGCGGCCGGCTTGCGTGCGGGGTCAGGCGGCGGGGTGGTCGGGGCAGTAGTCGCGGCCCTCCACATCCGTCCAGCCGTCGGCAGCGAGCGTCCGGCGGTGGTTCGCGTCCCGCTCCTCGCGGGTCGCGGACATGCCGGCGGTGATCGCGTAGCCGGTGCAGTCCTCGTGGTCGCAGGTGGTCTGGATGGTGGCGGTGCGGTTGCTGCGCATGGCTGCTCCTGTGTGTGCGGGTAGTGGAACCGGGCGGTCAGACGGCGGGGCGGAGTACGAGCCCCAGGACGATGGCCGAGGCGCCTGGGTGGGCGGAGCCCAGGTGTGCCAGCGGGCCGACGCCTTCCACTGCTGGAAGTGCGCGCGCTGGTCGGTGCCGCACCAGCGGCAGCCGTACGGGGTCGGCGGCTGACCGTCGGGGTAGACGACCGCGCCTCGGCGGAGGCCTGTGGCGGGGTCCCGGGTGACGAGGGACATGTGGTTCTCCAAGGGGCGGTTCAGGTGGTGGGGATGTCGGCGATGAGGACGGTGGCGTTGTCGGCGTACGGGTTGTCCGGGCGGGCGGCGAGCGACGTCTTGACGGCGCCGTCGGCGAACTTGCGGGCGAGGCTGCGCAGGCTGGGGCCTGTGAGCAGCGGGGCGAGGTCCTGCTCGGCGTCCTCGTACGGTTCGTAGGCGCCGTCGGAGGCGAGGAGCAGCCGGACGGGGCCGGGCGGCAGGGTGTGGGTCTCGATGGGCGGGTGTCCGAAGTGCTCAGTGCACTCGCCTTCGGTGAGGGTGCTGCCGAGGTACGAGGTGATGACGTTGCGGTTCCCGCCGCGGTGGCCGTTCTGGGGCGGCCAGACGCGGCGGAGGTTGTGGTCGCGGGTGAGGCGGATGGCGGGGCCGTCGGGGGTGAGGGTGTAGGCGCGGGAGTCGCCGCACCAGGCGAGGGAGAGGCGCGCGCCGGGCGCGGTGACGGCGACGACGGCGGCGGCCGCGGGCATCCCGTCGCGGGTGAAAGGGTCGTTCCTGTCCGGCTCGGCGGCGTAGCGCAGGTACTCGGTCCGCAGGCCGTGCTCGGCGTCGCCGGTGCGGGCGGCGGCGCGGGCGAGGCTCCGGGCGGCCGTGCGGGTCCAGTCCCGGATGGTGGGCGTGGAGCCGATGCCGTCGAGGAGTGCGTATGCGGTGGTGCCGTCGGGGGCGGTGAACACGGCGGTGGCGTCGCACTGGTGGGAGCGCAGCCCGATGTTCTGGGCGGTCGCGTACGTGGCCATGCTGTTTCTCCGCTCAGTCGAGGTCGGCGGGGGTGGGCCGCGCGCCCCGGAAGGGGGAGTACGGGGCGCGCGGCCGGGGTTGGGCGGCACTCGTCGGAAGCGGGGTCGGTGCGCGGAAGGGGGAGTCGCGCGGGCCCGCGATATCCGGGTGCCTGCCCGGGGTCCGCCCTCCCCGGGTGGGGGGAGTGGGGAGGGCGGTCGGCTCCCCGTTGCGGGCGGGGAGCCGGTCTGGGGCGGCTAGCGGACGCGGACGGTGTAGTCGCGGGCGTTGTAGCCGAAGTCGGCCCACTGGGAGGCGTGCTCGGGGGCGACGGTCTCGATCAGGTGGGTGGTGATGGTGTCGACCTGGTCGGTGGGGACGTCGCGGTGGGTGGTGACGGTGTAGCCGTTGGGCTCGATGAGGGTGACGGTGGCCATGTGGGTTCCCCTTCCATCCCTGGGCTGTTGCCCGTTGGGTCGTTGTCGGCTCCGCCAGCCTAATCCATAACCTATTGCTCGCACAATAGGTTATGAAGTTCGAGGGGAAAAGAAGGGCCCGGCCCCACCCGGGACCGGGCCACACACCAACACCCCGTCAGAACGGCGGCTCGTCCACTCCCCCGCCACCCCACGACCCGCCACCACCGGACCCAGCACCGGCGCCCCACGAACCGCCCCCCGCCCCACCGCCCGTACCCGGCGTACCCGACGTCCACGGATCCTGCACCGACTCCGCCCCCTGCTCCCGCCGCGCCGACTCGTACGCCCCACGCCCCGCGCCGGCCTTCGTCACCCTCGCCGTCGCCGACCGCAGCGACGGCCCCACCTCCTCCACCTCCAGCTCGAACACCGTCCGCTTCACACCCTCCCGGTCCTCGTACGACCGCTGCCGAAGCCGACCCACCACGAGCACCCGCATCCCCTTCTGCAAGGACTCCGCCACGTGCTCCGCCGCCTGCCGCCACACCGTGCACGGCAGGAACAGCGACTCGCCGTCCCGCCACTCGTTCGTCTGCCGGTCGAACGTCCTCGGCGTCGACGCAATCCGGAACTTCGCCACCGCCGCCCCCGCCGGCGTGAACCGCAGCTCGGGATCATCCACCAGGTTCCCGACCACCGTCATCACGGTCTCTCCAGCCATGCGTCCTGCTCCTCTCTCCTCGCCGCTCAGGCGACGTTCCCGATCTGTCCCACCGGCTGCCTCGGAACAGGCCGGCCTTCCGCGAGTGCACGCTCCTTCGCGCGCGTCCACGCCTTCTGGACGGCCGCGACAGTCATCCCGAGGCGCTCCGCGACGTCCTCGTACGGCATGCCGCGCCGGATCCCGACGTCCACGGCGAACGCGCGCTCCGGCGAAGACAGCCACACCGAGTCCCCCGGGGTCAGAGCCCGGTCCACCGCCACCACGTCAATGCCATGGCCGCGCGGCGCGGCGTTCGGCACGGCATCCCGCACCCTGCGCGCCGACCGCGACGTCGATACCGGCACGTGGTCGCCGTACTCGTCGAAGTCCACCCACCTCAGCGCGTCCAGCACAGGCCTCTCCGGGTCAGCCAGTGCGGCAACCACGACGGCCAGGGCCTCTAGCTCGTGCCGGGTGAGCCCCTGGAGCCGGGACCGGATGTCCTGCGCCGACCCCTCGTGCACGTCGACGATCAGGCCGGCGGCCTCCGGCAGCATCGCCTGCGCCATGTCGCCGCGTGCCTCCGCGCTGAGCTCGCCCATCACGCCGCCACCTCCAGCGCCGCCACCATCGACTTGTTCACGAAGGTGATGGCCTTCTCGGCGCAGGAGACGCTGACACCCAGGTACGCCGACACGTCGAACCGGTTCCCGCCCGCCTTCAGCACCCGCGCGATCTCCGGCCCGTGTGCATCCGCGACCCGCTGCCACTTCGGGGTGAGCTCACCGTCCGCCCGCAGCTGCGCCCGAGTGCCGTCCAGGTCCAGCCACCACAGCGCCAGACGCGTCGTCACCAGGTGCTGGGGAGTCGTGCCGCCGATCGCCCTGGTGATCTCGTCCAGGGTGAGGCGCTGCTCGTGAAGATGGCGCAGCTTCCTCATCCAGTCCCAGCCGATCAGCTGCCCGGCCTTCGTGACGTCGGGCCGGGCGCCGTGCAGACGCTCCTCCCACACCAGGGCGAGGCGCTGCGGGGCGGTCAGTCCGGCGGCCATGCCCCACCGGTCCTGGCTCCAGGCCTCCTCGGCCGCGGTGCCGCTCAGGCACTGCATCAGCACGGGGCAGCGAACGCACACCTGCCGGGCGGTCTTCTGCCCGTCCACGGAGCCGTCGTAGAACGCGTCCCGCCCGACGCTGGCGCAGGCAGCGCTGCCCCGCCAGGTGTCGCCAGTCCGGGCAGAAACGGCCGGTGTTATGGGACGGCGGGTGAGCGTGATCATGAGGGGTCTCCGAGGGTGTAGAGGCGGATGACGGCGCCGGGCGCGGGGAGGGCTTCGGGGTGTTCGCCGGGGTAGACCTTGCGTACGGTGAGGTCGACGATCTGGGAGTCGTCCTTGATGACGCCGGACTCGGACAGGGAGTCGAGGACGGCGCGGGCGTGGTGGTCGACGTCGGTGCTGTACCGGGTGATGGGCCAGGACCGGCGCCGCTTGGGGGCGTTGGCCGGCTTGGGCACGGTGATGGTGATCTGCGCGCCGGTGGGGATGTTGGCGTAGAGGCCGTGGGCGTCCTTGGCGGTGCGGCAGATCACGCAGGTGCCGGTGCGGCGGGGGTCGAGGTACCCGTGGACGCCGGTCTTCTTGCGGACGGCTGTGATGATGGCGGCCCGCCAGGGCTTGAGGGTCTTCTCGTTGGTGTGGCGGGCTCCGCGGCCCTTGCCGAGGAAGGAGATCTGTCCTTGTCCGGCGGGCGTGCCCTGGACGGTGATGACGACGGCCTGGTGCCAGGTGTCGGTGGGGGTGGTCACGTGGCGTCCGCCTTCCTGGCGGCAGCGCGCTCGTCGTAGTCGGCGATCCACTGGTCGGGGTCGTGGCCGAGGGCCTGGGCGGTGCGGTAGGCGGGGCCGCCGATGTCGCCGACGGTGAAGATGCTGTCGAGGTGGTCGGCGAGGCTGTTGGCGATGTCGGGGGCGTGTCGGCGGAGCATCTCCATGGCCATGGCGGCGATAAGGCCGTTGATGGCGCTGTGGCTGTGGGCGCCGTGGGGCCAGGTGATGAGGAGGCGGTAGCGGTCGGGGGTGCTGACGCTGGTGTTGTGGTTGCCTCGGTTGTTCGGACGGGGTCCTCGGCGTCGGGCCATCACGCACCGACCGGGTAGTCGTCGTGGATGCGGCCGTCGAGGTCGCGGCCGGCGGCCTTCTTGCCGGCGCGCTTCATCTCGACGCGGTGTCCGAGGTCGTCGACGGGGTCGCCGAAGGCGATGTTGCCCTTCTCGCGGGGGCCGCCGATGACGAGGTAGCCGGTGGGCGCGTAGTCGCCCCACTGCTTGAACAGGAACGGGACGTGGGCGGCGGCGCACTGGTCGCGGAGGGTGCGGAACCAGTCGGGGTGCGCGGGGCGGGCGCCGTGCCCGGACTCGCCCCCGGCGACGACCCAGTCGACGCCGGGGCGGGAGGCGGGGTGGCAGGAGCAGGAGCAGCGGCCCCAGACGTGCCTGTCGTGGTAGTCGACGGGGCCGAGCGGGGCGCAGCGGACGCAGGCGGGGAGCTGGGGGCGCTTGAGCCACGGGTGGAGGTCGACGGGGCCGAGGAGGGGTTCGGCGGAGATCCAGCGGACGGCGGCGGGGGTGCCGAGGAGGACGGGGACGCGGATGTCCGCCCACTGCTGGTTCTCGACAGACACGCCGAGCCACAGGTTGGGCAGGGGCCAGGCCCAGTCGGCGTCGGGGAGACCCTTGCCGCGGGCGAGCGTACACACCTGGGCGGTGAAGTTCGGGTCGGTGAACAGGGACCGCATGCGGGCGTGCCGCTTGGTGAGGAGCTGGAAGGTGTGGCGGCGGGCGGCGGCCATGACGGCAACGATGTTCGCGATCCAGGCCTCGTCGACGTCCTGGTGGAACAGGTCCGACATGGAGTTGACGAAGACCTTCGCCGGGCGCCGCCAGGAGAGCGGGGCGTTGACCTTCTCGTCGCGGATGCGGACGTCGAATCCGTGGGGGAAAGCGGCGGTGCCGCGGAAGCGCTCGGCGATGGTCTTGGCGTAGCAGTGGTCGCAGCCGGCCGAGATCTGGGTGCAGCCCGTCGTCGGGTTCCAGGTGCGGTCGGTCCACTCGATGGTGGTGGTGTCAGCCATGGGAGTGCTCCTGGGCGTGGTCGGCGCGGAGGGTGGTGACGTCGAGGGGCTGGGTGTCCGCGCCGGGGCCGTGGGGGAAGGCGTCGGCGAGGGGCCGGACGGCGGGCGTCGGCTCGGGCCGTGTGGGCGGCCGGTGGGCCGAGGTGCAGGCGGCGGCGTCGGCCTGGGCGTTGCGGAGGTCGGCGAGGGTGGCGACGGGGTGCGGGTGCCGTACGCCGGCCGCGCAGGGGGTGAGTGCGGTGAGGGGGGTGCCGGGGCTGTAGGCGAGGGCGGCGCCGGTGGGGAGGATCTGGAGGAGGGAGCCGTCGGCCTGCTGCTCCCAGCCGGTGATGGTGAGGCGGGTGACTCCGGCGCGGAGGGCGGCGGTGTACGCGGCCGTCTGCGCCTCGGTGATGAACGGCCGGTGGTCGGCGGCGGGGTGGGGGCGGACGGGTATCGGCGCGGGGGCGGCGTGGGTGCTGGTGGTCACGGCTGGTCTCCGTCCGGAGGGTCCTGGGGCGGGAGAGTGCGGGTGCCGAGGCCGTGCTGGGAGAGCGCGACCAGGGCGGCGGCGATGAGGCCGAGGACGATGGCGATGGCGGCGGGCCCGGTCACGAGCGCTCCGCGTGGCGGGTACGCCGGATCCGGATGTCGTCCTGCTCTCCGCCGAGGAGCCAGTGGGCGACCTTGACGCGGTCCTCGCGGTCGAAGAGCAGCGCCACGGGCTGTGCGTTGTCAGCGATGGCGCCGATGGTGAGGACCGGGTCCTCCTCGGGCGCGGGCTCCATGGCGATGTCGAAGCGGGACACGATGAGCGGTTCGGGACCGGTCGCGTGGGGTTCGATCGGGCCGGCGTCGATGTCGATGCCCCGCTCGCGGAACCAGCGGCAGAGGGTGTCGACGGCGTCGACGGCATTCCATGTCCCGTCCTCCTCCTCGTCGGCCTGGATGAGGTTGAACAGGGTGACGATCGCTTCGCCTTCGGGCGTGGTCGGGTCGATGCGCAGGTTGTGCGCCATGGCTGTGTCCTCGGGGCGTGGGCTACTGGGGGCGGGGGCGCTCGGTGTGGGCGTTCTCGGTCTCGACGGCGACGTGACCCTGCTCCTCGCGGCGGATCTCCAAGACGCGGTCGGCGTAGCCGAGGGCGTAGCCGGTGGAGGGGTGGAGGTCGGCGATGACGGCGGCGCGGTGGGCGAGTTCGGTGAGGGTGGCGCCCTGGGCGTGCTCGTCGTAGGCGTCGGCGCGGCCGGCGTAGAGGTCGGGGTCGTGGCCGCCGGTGATGCTCGTGGTGAGGGTCATGAGGCTCATGGCGGAACTCCGTTCTGGGCGGGCGCCGGGGGCGGGGGCGGGCGGGCCCCCGGCGTGCGGTGGACGGGTGGTCAGGCGGCGGGGCGCAGGTCGGGGATGTCGGTGCACGCGTCAGCGGTCTGCGCGGCCCGGCCCAGGACGCCGATGGCGTCGGAGGTGTTGGGGCAGCGGTCAAGGAAGAAGTCGGGTTCGAGGACCCAGAAGGCGAGGTGCTCGATGTGGTCGTCGATGCCAGTGCCCTGGTCGTGCGAGGGGTAGGTCGGCAGGACGGCGGAGACCCAGCGGATGGCGTCCGTGACCAACTCGTTCGCGTCGATGAGCTGCCGGGCGATCTTGGGGGCGTTGATGAAGCAGTCCGGGGTGGTGCCGGTGGCGGCGCGGTAGATGGCGGCGACGATGTCGAGGCGTCCATCGGGGTCGGCGAAGTTGCCGAGGTCGGAGTCGAGGAGGCCGTGCTCGTGCAGGACCTGCTGGGCGGCGCGGAGGAGGCGGGCGGTCTCGGACATGGGTGTCTCCCGGTGCGTTCGGGGTGGGTCTGTGGTTGGTCCGGTCCGGCCGCCAGGGAGCGGGTTCCTCGACCTGGCGGCCGGACCGGTGCTGGGGGTCAGTCCTCGTCGGGGACGGGGTGCTCGTCGGCGCAGCGGGCGCACTGGAGGAGCGGCAGGTTGTAGCCGTTGGAGTCCTCCACCGTGCGGAGGCCGGGGGCGGCGGTGTCGAAGAGGGCGCCGCAGTGGCAGTCGGGGCAGGCGCACTTGGCGATGTCGTGGCCGCGCGGGATGTCGAGCTTGGCGAGGCTGGCGGCCGTCTCCATGAGGATGCGGAACTCGGCGTTGTCGACGGTGTTGTCGGCCTGCTCCAGGGCGTGGTCGAGGAGGGCCTTGGTGTGGGGGCCGAGCTCGCCGTAGTCGGCGGTCTGGCTGGTCGGGCGGGCGGGGCTTATGACGCTCATCGCTGCGCTCCTGAACTGGGAACTCCCACCTGCCCGTTGCTGGGCTGGTGCGTTGTCGGCTCCACCACCATAAGCCATAACCTATGGCACGAGCAATAGGTTATGGCTGTGTGGGGGCAGCAAAAAGCCCCGCCCCCGGGAAGCGGGGCGGGGCGAGCAGGCGGTGGAGGGTCAGGGGATGGTCGCGGCGGCGGCCACCCAGTCCCCGTGGGCGACGAGAAGGTCAGAGAACGAGACGTAGACGCCGCCGGCCATCCTCACGGTGACGCGGCCGCCCTCCTTCATCCATCGGCGCATCGTGCTCTCCGAGACGGCATGACCAGTCTCGGCGAACAGCGCCTTGGCCTCCTTGTACGTCACCAGGTCGAGCTTGGGCAGGGTGGGCTGGGCGATGGTGCTGGCCACTGGGGCTCCCGAGTATCGGCGGCCATCGTTCGCAGCTCCGGCGGCCGGTATGCGGGTTAAACGGTTGAGCGCGGCCGGCTTAGGCGGCCACGGTGATGAGGACGGACAGAGGATGCAGGTTAGACCCGCGAGAGGGCCATCAGGTTGCACGGCGGGCGGAGACCGCCTGCCGGGCGATGTACTCCTTGGCGATCTGGGCGAGCGTCCAGTACGTCGACACGCCGTCGTCGTCGGCGCAGTAACGATTCACGCAGACAGCGGCGCGGCGCTCGGGCCGCCAGAACAGGCTCCAGGTGGCACAGCCGGGGCAGGCGTGCCGACGGATGACGGACTCCTCGCCCATGAGGATCGCGTGCTCCAGGCCCTGCCGGTAGATCAGGGCGTCGCGGGCCTGCTGCCGCTCGGCGTCCAGGTGCGCAGTTTCCGCGACCATCCAGCCGTACAGTTCGTCAAGTCCACGGGGCCTGGGGGCCGCGTCGGGGGCCGCGGCGCGGGTGTGCTCGGCGGCCTCCTCGACGCTGGCGCGGATGTGCTCGTAGACGCTGAGCCGGATCGGCGCCGCCGGCGTCGTGCTGGTGGTGACGCGCTCGGCACGCTCGCCCGGGCCGGGCTGGAGGAACTCGGCCTGCAGGAGCCGGAGTCGTGCTGCTGGCGTCGTGGTGTCGTCCCCTGCGGTCATCGTCTCCCCGTCCGCTGTGCGGCCCCGTCAGGGCGCGGTGCGTGACGGTGAGTGCCAGGGACGCGCGCCCGGGGCCGGAGTCTGTCACTCCGGGTGTTCCGGACGCCCCATCGTGGCACAGATGGGGCCCGTGGTGAACTGACCGTACAGAAAGATCAACAGGCAGCAACGGGCCGCCGGGTGCGGCACGACCCTAGCCGCACCGGCTCAGACGAGCGTCGGGGCCTGCCTCATCTCCTCGAACATCGCGCGCAGGGCGTGCCAGCCGCTGTCGTCCATGAGCGCCTGGGCGCGCGCGCCGTCGACCATGAGGAGGACGGCACCCATCGTGGCGTCGAAGGTCTCAGCGGTCGCGGGGTCGGTGAGACTCTGGCCCCGGGCAAGGAGCATGGCCTGAACGGTGTAGGCGAGCTCGGACTTCGGGTCGGCGCGGGCGGCACGCTCCGCTGCGCGCTGCGGGCACCGGCGGTCGGCAAGCGGGATCACGTTTCCTGTGCCGGGCCGGGCAAGGACGGCCGGCTGGGGCACGGGGGCGTGCTCTGCTGAGGGCATTGGGGCGTCTCCGCTCCGGGGGCAGTCCGGGAAGGGTTCCGACGACCCTGGCACTCCCCTTGGCCAGATCCGTCGGGCCGGGGCGGCTGCCGCCCGCCCCAGGTACGCCACTGTCGCACCAAAACGCCCGTCGTGGGGAGGCGCGGTCTGTTTTTGACGTCACCCTCCACAAACAAACCACACATTTTGCGCCAGACCGCTCTGCGCTGGGCCGAAAATGGTCGGTTTCTGTGGCCGCCGTGTTCCGGCCATGAAGAAGCCCCTGCAGGAAGGGACGGAGTTTTGCCGACAACGACCCAGCCCACAGGGGCTCAGAGACCTCACGGGGCACGCCCGTCAGATGACGGCGATTGTAGCCAGACGCCTCGCCAGGGCGGTACCCCGGTTCTGCCAGAACCGGCATCCAGTGCTGGGCTGCGGGGCGATGTGTTGCGACGGACCAACAGCGCGTCGTCTGGTCGGTTCTGCCAGAACCGACCAGACGACGTTGGCAGTGCTCGAGGCCAGCGGCTCACACGCTTCCGGAGAACCGGCCGGCTGCATGCGACGGACCGGTTCTGCCAGAACCGGCTACGCCCTCTTCTCGGGGAAGCCCAGCTGGTCCGCGATGAGGCCGATGGTCTTCATCGACTCGGATTTCGGCGCCCAGATCGGCAGCGGCTCTTGAGCGTCGTACGCCTCGGCGACGATGACCGCGTTCTTCAGCTCGGGAAGGAGTCGATCGCCGTAGATCTCACGGGCCTCGTCCTGAATGTTGCTGAAGAAGTGGCCCTGGCTGGCGACCTTGGCGTCGTTGATGCAGTACCAGGTCGGCGAGACCCGTACGTCGTGCCTGTCGTAGTCGTCGTTGAGCGAGACGATCTCCTTGGCAAGCGCCGCGGCGCCACGGAGCTCCTTCCGCATCGGCTTCATCATCGTGATGACGTCCGTGGCGGCCACGAGCAGCGACTCGGACAGGCGCCCGTAGGACGCCGGCGCGTCGATGACGATGAAGTCGTACTTGCCCTGGGGGACCTGCTTGCGGATGACGTTCTGCAGCCAGAACACCGCGAGAGCGTCCTTGGCGCTGACGAGCTCGCCGTCTGCCTGCTTCATCTTGATGTCGCCGCGGACGAGGTCGAGGCCGGGGATCTCCTGGAAGGCGTCGTCGCCTTGTCCGGCCGCGATCCGAGTGCGCGCGGGCACCGTCACGGCTTCGAGAGTGGCGCTGCCGAGCATCAGGTCGTGGATCGTCGGAGTGTCCTCCGGCACCATGTCGCCGTCGTAGCCGAACCAGAAGGACATGTCGCTCTGCAGGTCGGCGTCGATGATGAGGCCTGTCCAGCCTCGGAGGGCAGCGAGCGTGAAGACGCTGTTGGCGACACTCGTCTTGCCGACGGAGCCGGCCCGGTTCATCACGAGGAAGACCGGGATCTGTAGATGAGGGGCGTACTTCGGGGGCAGGTAAGTGGGGTTCATGGAGGCTCCAGGGCGGGGGCGCGTCATCGGCTGAGGTGCTGCTTCTCCCAGGACGTCGGCTCGTAGCCGACGTCGACCAGGTGCTGCAGGTAGGCGACGTCCCTGGAGTCCCAGATGCGTCGGCGGCGGTCGGAAGCTCGGTTCTCTGCCTCGCCCAGGGCAACGGCGTAGGCGAACCGGGAAAGGGCAGGCTCGCCCAGCATGAGGACCATGTCGCGGTAGCTGGTCTCGCCAACGCCGGCGGCGTCCGCGTCGTGCTCCTTGAGCCACTTGTGGGCGCGGGCGATGGCAGCGGGTGAGGCTTGCCGGACAGCCATCTCGGCCACCCGGCTGCTGTGGGAGTCGACGACCGGGTTGGTGTAGGCGGCCACGTGCTCCTTGCAGTACTCGTTGCGCCTCGCGGCCGCGAGCGCATGCTGCCGGACCTCGTTGACTTCTTCGGCGGGCGATCCGTCGTGCTCAGGCTGCCCAGCGGGCGGGGCCTCGGCGGCGGGCACGAGCTCGCGGGCCTCGCTGTCCTCGGAGCCGCTTTCCGGTTCTGGCAGAACCGGTTCGGTGCGCGCGTGAGGGACGGAGGCATCGTCCTGAGATACGCCCGTGGGGCCCTGAACCGGTTCTGCCAGAACCGCCACCGCAGCGGGTGCCGTCTGCTGCCTGGTGTTCGACGGGGTGGCGGAGGACGGTTCTGCTTCGGTTCTGGCAGAACCGGCCAGGACCCTGTTGACGGCGTCCATGGCGGTCTGGGTGCGGTCGCTGCGGAGGATCTCGTTGGCGGTGAGCAGCAGGTGCAGGCTCCCGCCCTCTTCCCTGCCGAGGGCGGTGTAGAGGTTGTAGGCGTTGTCGATGGTGAGCGTCTTGTCGAGGAGCGCCCGCTTGGCTTCGTCAGGAAGCCGAAGCATTGCGAGGCGCTTGGTGATGGTCGACTTGGACTTGCCCACCTTCGCGGCGATCGTCGCGTGACTGTCGCCCTTGGCCTCGATGCGACGGTAGCCCTCGGCCTCCTGGAGGACCGTCAGCTCCTTGCGCTTCAGGTTCTCCTCCAGCATGAGGAGGTCCATGTTGGGGATCTGGTCGTCGTTGACCTCGATGCGCACCGTGTCGAGGGGAGCTTCGAGGCAGGCAGCGTGTCGGCGGTGGCCGGCCAGGATGACGAAGTCGGCGGCCGCGACCAGTTCTTCATCCGCGGGATGAGCTTTGAGGTATCCCTCGCGGGTGCAGACGACCAGCGGCTGGATGAGGCCCACGGTGCGGATCGAGTGCACCATGTCCTGCATCTGCTTCTCGTTCTCCCACAGGTCGCCGTCGCGCAGGTTCCTGGGGTTGGCGATGATGCTGTTCGTCGCCGCCTTCCGGGGGAGCGCGGTGGGCCGGAGAGGCACGTCGGACATGCCTGCCCCGGTCGTGTTCTGTGATCCGCCCGATCCCTTGCGCGGCATGAGTCCTCCTGTGGTGCCGAGATTCGAAGGGGACCTTACCGGTTCCGCCAGAACCGATTCGGCGCCAGGTCCGGGTAGTGCGTTCCTATTGCCATTGAATGCCCGGTTCTGAAGGTACGTCGCACAACGGAGTACCCCGGTTCTGGCAGAACCGATGGTGCAGGAGATGGGTGCCTGGATCCTCCAGCGGGTGTCGTGAGCTTCCAGGCTGGCGGAGGATCAGCCGATCGTTCCCCCGGGTCAGGCAGCGCCGAAGACCTGTCGGGGCTCGCGGCTGCCGGTGGGCTGGCCGGTGCGGGCCCGGCGTAGCGCGGCCTGGATGGTGGTCTCGTAGTCGTCGCTGGGCAGG